>CAYWYX010000004.1:63270-68339 GCA_964462735.1 uncultured Acidobacteriota bacterium
AGAAACAACTGCTACAGAAACTAAAGAGAACGAAGAACAATCTGAATAAGACAATTAGAAGATTCAAATTTGTTTTCTACTATAAAAAGCCCCTCGAACAGAGGGGCTTTTTATAGTAGAAAACATTATTGTCTAGTTTAAATTCTTTTAAAAGTCTTAAAATTTTGTTATTTGGTAAAGCTTGCAGCAGGTTCTATTACTGCAGACATTGAACTTTGGCAGTGAGCAATACGAGGATCAGGTCCGTAGGAACGGATCTGATCTCGACAGAATTCTGCTTCTTTCTGTGTACAAGTAATTAGTATTGTTTTGCCTTTAAAGTCAACTTCAACTGTATGGTTGTAGGCTTGTTGTTTAGAAAAATAAAAAAGTTTTTGAAGCATTTCAATAACGTAATCATAGCTGTGATCGTTATCGTTTAATAATATTACGTGGAACAGACTAGCGTTTTTATACTGAGTGCCTTTTTCTAATTTGGGGTGAACGACAGTTATATTCATAATTTGCTAAATGTTAAACCCTTGTATATAAAAACTTGAAAGAATAGTATATCTTAATTACTTTAATTCTAGGAAGTAGTTAGCAGAGAGAGCAGTTCAAGCCTTTTAATAACAAAAAGTTTTGTGAACATACTGTTTGTTATGCAAATTTACTGTATATTATGACCTTATTAAAATAGGTAAAATTTCTGATGACTTAAGTAAGTTATATCCTAAATGTAGAAATTAACTATGGTCTAATTAGAGTTGGTAGTTTCGAAGTGTTTAGGAGAGGGAGGCAAGAAAATTGAGATATCCAGAGGAATTTATTGGACCCATGAGACAGGAACTTACTTGTTTGGGTGTTCAGGAACTTCACTCATCAGTAGATGTTGACGATTTCTTGATCAACAATCCCGACAAGGGAGTAGTAATGATAGTGATCAATTCGATGTGTGGTTGTGCTGCAGGTCGGGCTAGACCTGGAGTTGCTTTGGCACTCCAACATTCTACTTTGCCAACTAAAGTTGCAACAGTTTTTGCTGGTGGAGATCTTGAGGCAACAGCTAGAGTCAGGGAATATTTAAAAGACTGTCCTCCCTCTTCTCCATCGGTTGCTTTATTTAAAGAAGGTAAGCCAATTTTTATGATGCATCGTTACCAAATTGAGAATTGTGAAGCTGATCAAATTGCAGGGGCTTTAAAGAAAGCTTTTGATGAATACTGTGTAGTCAAGGTTGTTTAAATCCGTTTAATCTGGCTAACACTTTTTATTACTGAATAATTAGCCCTAATTTTATGATTAACTATTTTTTATTGTCCATTTGCCATTGTCGTTGAAATTGACTAAACTTGTTAGAGATAAACCTTCTCTCTAAAATCTAATTAATGAGGGATTGGAGGATTATATGCCTACTCTTGGAGTTCAAGAGCTCCTAATAATACTATTGATAGTTTTCTTTGTGTTCGGTGCTAAGAGACTTCCTGAACTCGGTAAAGGAATTGGTTCAGCGATTAAGAACTTTAAAGGAGCTATAAACCAAAAAGAAGAAAAAGAGCTTCCAGAAAGTAAGGAAAAAAAAAGTTCTTAATCCTTTTGGGCCACCCTGCATATGGAAGCGGTATTCCACAAAAGGTTAGGTTCTACTCCTGTACCTTATTTAAGCTTCTAATTGCATGTTAATGACTAGAGCACCCAACAAAACTCTTTTTTGTGGCCTCTGCCTCAGGCTTTTACCCATTACAATGCACAGGAACAGTCTCCTGGTACAGCAACTATAGTTTGCTGAGATAGTTTCTTTTCAACTTGTTCGATGAGAGTGATCTGATTGTTGTTTTCTAAGAAGGGTGTGTCCAACCAGGTAGTAACAATTAGATTACCTAGATCACGATCTAGTAAAGGTGCTGCTAATACCAATAAGTTGGAATTATGAGATTCTCTGCTCTTAGCAGCAGTGGCACGGTCATAGCAATGCGCCGCTCTGATACCACACGCCTTATTAGCAATGACACAAGAACCAATTCCATCACTATCAACCAAAATTCCACTACCAGCTTTGCCGGTTTGAATCAGGGTTAGAACTTCCAAAACTGACCTAGCGTAATCACTAGAGTCCTCATTACTAGTTCCACAGTCATAGACCAAATAGCCAATGTCTTTCACTAGGGATATCAAGCTTCCCTTAAGAATTCCTCCCTGACTATTTGCAGCAATGGATAATATTTTATTATTTGCTCTAAAGCTTCTGATTTCATCTAAACTTTCACACTCAATAATGGCATTATTACGTTGGCGTGCTACCTCTTGGGCTAAAGGCGTGAGGTAAGTGCCTTTCTCTACATAATAGGGAGAACCAGGACCAACCCTTTTAAGTTCTTTTTCAGTTAAGAATTTTCTTTTCATTAAATTGAACCGCATGAATTGTAGGGAGATTACGGAAGTTTTCTTGATAGTCTAATCCATAACCAACTACAAAATGGTTTTCTATTTCAAATCCAACATAGTTTAGATTAATTTTTGTTTTGCGTTTGTCAAATTTGCTAAGGAGTGAAGCTATGGACAAAGACTTGGGGTTTTGGTTTTTTAATTTCTGAGTTAAGTAATCCAAAGTTAACCCAGTCTCACAAATGTCCTCAATAAGTAGAACGTTAAGACCTTTAATGCTGGTGTTCAAATCTTTGACAATCGTAACTTTACCTGTGGATTTCATGCTGGAAGCGTAGCTGGAAACGGTTATGAAGTCAACGGAGGTATTTAGTTGTAAATGGCGGCTAAGATCTGCCATGAAAATCCAAGCACCTTTCAAAATACCTATGAGATGTAGGTGTTCTCCTCGAAAGTCAGCTGAAATTTGTTGGGCTAAAGAAGCAACTCTATTTTGTAGAGTTTCCTTAGTAATTAGTGTTTCTAATTTAAAAGAATTTTTTTTCAATGATTGATTTTAGTATTAGTTTCGAATTTAAAAGTCAGTACAAACCTATGGGTAAAGAAGAAATTCCTCACGTTCTCGTCTGAATTGTTCCAGTTCTTGCTGCCATTTCTCAACAATTATTTCAACTGATTGTCCATTTTGGATATCTTTTCGAATTTCTTCCGATCCAGCCAAACGATCAAAATGAGAATTTGACCACTTAAAATCACAAGAGTATTCAGAATGTATATGATGAATGAGGCAAAGAACTGTTTGGAGTGGTTTGAATTTTTCACGGTTAGTGACGTGCAATTGTACTCCGTAACATTTTTCTTTGGAATACTTGGAGAATGTTGGAATGAAGGTTGTTTCCCTGAAGGCTACTCCGGGTAGTCTATATTCACCCATCGATTTAGCCAATTTCCTTCCGTCAATCCAAGGTGCTCCAACAACTTCAAAAGGAGTTGTCGTTCCCCTACCTTCTGATAAGTTCGTTCCTTCAATAAGACATGTTCCAGAATACAGAAGAGCTATTTTAGAAGTTGGTATATTAGGGGAGGGGGGGATCCATTCCAAATTAGTATCATCATACCAGTACTTTCGTTTCCACTGTTCCATTCTAACTACTGTTAAAGAACTTTTAAGATTAATTTCAGCCTTCATCCAAAGTGCAAGTTCTCCTGGTGTCAGTCCATATCGTGCAGGAATATTTGATGGACCAACAAAAGAGTAGAGTTTTTGTTTTAAAATTTTCCCTTCAGATTTTAACCCTCCAAGTGGGTTAGGTCTATCAAGAACTATAAAGGGAATACCCTTCTGATTAGCTGCGTTAAGGCAGTTTTTTAGGGTTGAAAGATAAGTATAGTATCGTGAACCAACATCTTGGATGTCGTAAACTAGAAGGTCAACATCGGACAGCATTTCTGATGTTGGCAGCAGATTTTCTCCATAAAGACTGAAGATAGGAATCTTTCGACTATTCTTAATTTGATTATTAACTTTGCCCCCAGCCTGTTCCCAACCTTGAATGCCATGTTCTGGAGAGAAGAGAGCCACTAGCTGTGTTCCTAAGGTAGATTTTAAGAGATCAATATTATTGTTTAATCCTCGGTCAACGCCTGTTTGATTGGTTATAAGTCCTATCTTCTTTCCCCTGATAAGGTTTTGTTTTTTTGCTAATAAGACTTCAATTCCAGGAACTACTCCTTGACGTTTTACACGGCACCGACCAGCGTTTAGAGAAATACTACATAAACAGAACATATGACAAAAGAAAGTCCGCCTAGATTTTAGGAATGTGTTTTTTACGGTCATTAAATTTATTGGGTCTTTAGAAGATTCCTGTCTGTTTCATTGTAATACTTATGACAAATGAATATTACAAACTTGTCAAATGTTGACCTACCTAGGAGTTTTACGTAGCATCAAGGACTGAATTAATCAAACAAAGTAGATAAATTCAATGAAGGTCAAGGTTAATAACACGGATTTATTATTGCTTCAAGGAGATATTACGGAACTTGAAGTAGATGTAATTGTTAATGCTGCTAACAAAGATTTAGTTTTGGGTTCTGGTGTAGCTGGAGCCATTTCTAAAAAAGGTGGACCAGAGATACAAAAAGAATGCGACCAAATTGGTGGAACTAGGGTGGGTGGAGCTGTGGTTACGGGTGCTGGCCAACTCAAGGCGCGATATATCATACATGCTGTAGGTCCTAGACTAGGTGAGGGGAATGAAGACAAGAACCTCAGTGATGCTACCGAGAATAGTTTAATAGTTGCAGAGAGTAAGCAACTAAGGGAATTAGCTTTTCCTGCCATCAGCACCGGAATTTTTGGTTTTCCTGTTCAACGTTGTGCCAGAATTATGTTACCAGTAACCTATAAGTATCTTATGGGTGAAACCTGTCTTAGGCAGGTGTGTTTCTGTCTTTTTGACAAAGTTACCCTCTATGTTTTTGAAAAAGAACTCAAAAGTCTTTCGTCTAGTTTTTCCTAGGAGTTTTTGAGGGTATACAATTCAGTGGTCAATCGACAATGTTAAATGCTTAAAAAATACCAGTCTTGCCAGATCGATATAAAAGGATGCATTAATTGTGGGTGCGAGCAGTTTTCCCAGAAATTAGTCATTGATACTGAATTAGCTAAGTGTTGGGACTTATCAATTCAAGAGCGAGAA
>CAYWYX010000005.1:0-11729 GCA_964462735.1 uncultured Acidobacteriota bacterium
GATCAATAAGCACGGAATAATTCTTCCCTTGTAGTTCCCAACTCATTCTTGAGCTCTTAGAACATCCACCCAAGTCAAGTAACCCAGTGCCAATGACTGCTGAGGTAACCATAAAGGTCCGACGATCAAGTAGCTCTCTTTTTTTTGGAGGAGCAGAAAAACTAATTTTTCTAGCTTTACTTTGGCCCATTTTAGACTCACCTTTTTATGGATGACCTAGTTAGTTTGAAACCTAATCATAAACAAATTTCTTTACA
Organism: uncultured Acidobacteriota bacterium; assembly: GCA_964462735.1. GTDB lineage: Bacteria > Acidobacteriota > Terriglobia > Versatilivoradales > Versatilivoraceae > JAKUNG01. The sequence goes on from CAYWYX010000005.1 coordinate 258, forward strand.
AACCCTATGTCTGTAGATCAGATAAATCCAGCCGATTCTCCCCATTTAACCGAGAAAAAATCTCTGCTGTTTTCTTAATACCATCTTTTAGAGAGGTTGCCGGCACTTGACCAAGTTCTGTCTTCAAGCCCTGCTCATTAAAATTTGTGGCAATTGCAATTCTTTGGTTTTTGCAACGAATAAGGCCTTGAGAATTTGGCAGGACTTCTTCAATGGTATTAATTACTTCCTCAACCGTTACAACCTCTCCCCTGATATTGTATACACGTGCTCCTTTATTCTTACTTTCAGCGCAAGCAATAAAGGTCTTAGCTGTATCATCAACTAATTGCATAGACACAGGACCACCAAACTGAATTTCAAATGGCTGACCAACAACAGCAGCTTTAATAGCTGTTGTCGGGCCAGAAGTAATACCAAAATCACGACCAGGACCATAAACAGCATACGGTCTCAATCCCACACTAGAGATCTCATGATCAGAAAAATACACTCTAGCGTTACCTTCATTACAGTGTTTAAAAACTCCATAATGGGTTCTTGGAATCAAGGGAACACTTTCATCCAGCAGTGCTTCTCCATAATCATCTTCTGGTCCAAAAACTGCAGCTGAGCTGGCAAAAACTAAACCCTCAATTTGATCCTGAAGTAAGCGAGCAGCTTCGAAAACATTGATCGTTCCAACAACATTGACTAAGGCGCCTAATTTAGGATTTGACTTGCACGTAGGAACCTGTAGTCCTGCTAAGTGAATAATATGAGTGATCTGATGGGTTTGTATGTTCTCACTGAGCTTTTCAAAATCTGTAACATCCCCTTGGATGAAATGGACATTGGAAAGCTCTTCTTGCGAGAGCAACATAGAAATTCTTCTTGGTTCCAAGTCTAGGTCGTAAACAAAAACTTTTTTGTTACGATCAACTAAATTACGTACAATCCAAGTCCCAATGCAACCTTGGGCACCAGTCACAAAATAACGCGACATTACAAAGACCTCCTGTTAGTTAGTACTCATTGAAAAAAGCATTGTAAATTGAAGTATCATTCTTTATTGAAGGTATAACCCACTTGAAAAAAATGAGACTAGAAATATCTATTGAACTGCTGTTGCTGAAGAGGCGTGATACTCCTGTATGGACCGAACATCTCGTTTATTTAATTTCAAAGCACTGATACCACTAGCTACGGCAGCTCCACCAGACAAAGTGGTAATACAAGGAACATTGTACTGAATAGCAGATCGTCTAATAGCCTTCTCATCAAAGAACGACTCCTTATCTAAAGGTGTATTTAGTATAAGATTTACCTGACCGCTCTTTATAAGATCTACAACATTAGGTCTACCTTCATTAACCTTGTAGACCTTTTCAACTGAAATGCCATTTTCTAGAAGACTTTTCTGGGTACCACTAGTTGCAACTAATTTAAAGCCGATTTGATAGAAACGTTTAGCTATGTCAATCACATTTTGTTTGTCGCGATCATTGACACTAATAAATGCAGTACCTGAACTCGGAAGTACCACGCCAGCACTAAGCTGTGCTTTGGCATAAGCTAGACCAAAAGTATCCGCAACTCCCATAACCTCACCAGTAGACTTCATTTCAGGTCCTAGAATGGTATCAACCCCTGGAAACTTTAAAAAAGGGAAAACTGGAGATTTTACAAAAAAGCGGTCTACAGGTAGCTCATCGGGCAGATTAAATTCTGAAAGTTTTCTACCTGTCATTATACTAGCCGCTATTTTAGCTAGAGGAATACCTGTAGCTTTACTGACAAAAGGAATTGTACGAGAAGCTCTAGGATTTACCTCTAAAACATAAACCACATCATCTTTTATAGCGTACTGTACATTCATCAACCCTATTACTTTAAGTGCTTGGGCTAAGCGAATCGTATAACCACGCATTGTTTTTAAGTGTTCAGACTTTACCATATAGGTTGGCAGTACACAGGAACTATCCCCAGAATGGATCCCAGCTTCTTCAATATGCTCCATAATGCCTCCGATAACTACTTTTTCACCATCGGCAACAACATCGACATCAACTTCAAAAGCATCTTCCAAAAATTTGTCTATTAAAATTGGTCTATCTTGGGAAACTCCAACAGCTTCAGCCATATATCGTTCTAAAGATTTGTCATCATGAACAATAACCATTGCACGCCCACCTAGAACATATGATGGCCTAACCAAAACCGGATAACCTACTCGTCCTGCTACTTGGACTGCACCCTGGAAAGATGTTGCAGTGCCAGAAGGAGGCTGCGGGATATTCATTGTTTTTAGCAATTTTCCAAACCTTTTCCTATCTTCGGCAAGATCAATTGACTCTGGCGAAGTTCCAACAATTGGAACGCCTGCCTGCTGAAGAGCCAATGCTAACGTTAAAGGTGTTTGGCCACCAAACTGCACAATAACGCCATTTGGTTTTTCCTTGTTTACAATGTGCATTACATCTTCTAACGTCAGTGGCTCGAAATAAAGGCGATCAGAGGTATCATAATCAGTTGAAACTGTCTCTGGATTACAATTAACCATGATGGTTTCCCATCCATCCTCTTTTAAGGCAAAAGAAGCGTGGCAACAACAGTAGTCAAATTCAATTCCCTGACCAATACGATTTGGTCCACTGCCAAGAATGACGATTTTTCTATTTTGTGTGGGCTCAGCTTCACACTGCTCTTCGTAAACTGAATAGAGATAGGGTGTAAAAGATTCAAATTCAGCTGCACAAGTATCTACTTGCTTGTAGACTGGAATTATTCCTTTAGATATTCTATTTTTCTGTACTTCAATAGCAGTAGAATTAGTTAACCAAGCTAGATATTGATCTGATATCCCAGTACGTTTAGCAGTCCACAACAGTTCCTGGGGAATCTCAGCTAGGGATTTCCCTCGTAACTCTGAAGAAAGCAGCGAAATTTCCTGGATCTGACGGAGAAACCAAGGATCAATTCGAGTATATTCAAAAGCTTTTTCCAAAGAGAGTCCTTTTTCAAATCCAAATCGAAGATAAAGAAGTCGATCTGGATTAGGAGTAATGAGTTTTTGTTTTATCTGGTCCACATTAAGTTTTTGTGAACCAATTTTCCGTCCTGTTTCCAAGGAGCGTATAGCTTTAAGTAGAGACTCCTTTATTGTCCTCCCAATAGCCATCACTTCACCAACTGATTTCATCTGAGTTCCTAAGATTGGTTGGGCCTCAGGAAATTTTTCGAATGCCCACTTGGGAATTTTTGTTACAACATAATCAATGGTAGGTTCAAAACAAGCTGGTGTCTTTTTTGTTATGTCATTTGGAATTTCATCTAAGGTAAATCCAACAGCCAGTTTTGCAGCAATCTTGGCGATAGGAAAACCAGTAGCTTTTGAAGCAAGAGCCGAACTTCGGGAAACCCTTGGATTCATCTCAATTACAACCAAACGTCCATTTTGAGGGTTAACTGCAAACTGAATATTTGCCCCGCCGGTTTCTACACCAACTTTCCTAATAACTTGAATTGCAGCATTACGCATGTGCTGATATTCCTTGTCAGTCAGTGTCTGTATAGGAGCTACTGTAATAGAATCACCAGTGTGAACACCCATTGGATCAATATTTTCAATACTGCAAACAATTACCACATTGTCTTTTAAATCACGCATAACCTCGAGTTCAAATTCTTTCCACCCAATTACAGACTCCTCAATCAAAATCTCATTAGCAGGACTCAGTGTTAACCCTTTCTGAACTAGAGATTCAAATTCTTCCGCATTGTAGGCAATTCCTCCTCCTGTTCCCCCCAAAGTAAAAGAGGGACGGATAATAGCCGGGTATCCCACATCATTAACAATTTTCCTCGCTTCTTCAAAACTGTAGGCCACCCCGCTCTGAGGGGTATCTAAACTAATTTCTTGCATCGCTTCTTTAAAAAGAAGTCGGTCCTCACCAATTTTGATTGACTCAATTTTAGCTCCAATCAATTCAACATTCTGTTTGTCCAAAATACCTTGCTCTGACAATGCTACGGCTAGATTGAGAGCAGTTTGACCACCCACCGTTGGTAACAGGGCATCTGGCTTTTCTTCTAGAATAATATTTTCTAGGTACTCCGGCGTTAGCGGTTCGATATAAGTACGGTCAGCTAATTCAGGATCAGTCATTATGGTTGCCGGATTAGAATTAACTAAGACGATGTTATAGCCCTCACTTCTCAATACTTTACAAGCTTGGGTACCTGAATAGTCAAATTCACATGCTTGACCAATTACAATGGGCCCAGAACCTATTATAAGAATCTTCTGAATATCTGTTCGTTTTGGCATTGATCTTGAATAAATGGATCTTAGTTATTCTATTTTTGATGCTCAACAATCAATCTTCTAAACTCGTTGAAAATATACCTAGAGTCATGAGGGCCAGGTGCCGCTTCAGGATGATATTGAACACAAAAAAATGGCAGACTTCGATGGCTAAACCCTTCAAGGGTTTGATCGTTGAGGTTGACATGTGTAACTTGAATTTCTTCGGGTAGAGACTTAATGTCTACAGCGAATCCATGATTTTGAGCTGTGATCTCAACTTGTCCTGTCTCTAATCGCATAACTGGATGATTTCCACCATGGTGGCCAAACTTTAACTTATAAGTTCTAGCCCCTACTGCTAAACCCATGATTTGATGACCCAAACAAATTCCTAAGATAGGTTTTTTCTCCATCAGCTCTCTAACAGTGGCAATCGCATAAGTAACAGGTTCAGGATCACCAGGACCATTAGACAAAAAAATACCGTCAGGGCTCATATCTAGAATCTCGCTGGAGGACGTATTCGCTGGGACAACTACAACTTCAAATCCATGGTCAACGAGCAACCTCAAAATATTACGTTTAATCCCAAAATCAATAGCTACAATTTTAATAGTTTCTATCCGCTCTTTATTTTCTTCTCCATCTTTCTCCTTCTCTCCTTCTAGAAAATCTGAAAAAAGATTAATAGATGGTTTCTGCCATTGATAAGGACTTTTACAAGTAACCCTTATAGCTAGATCCTGACCAACCATTTTTGGCGATTTTTGGGCTTTGGAAATTAAGGATTTTTCATCTAAGTCACCAGTCCCAATAACGGCTCGCATCGCCCCTTGTTTCCTAATGTGTCTAACTAAAAACCGGGTGTCAATATCGGAAATTGCAACGATACTATTTTTCTTAAGATATTCTGGTAGTGAGTTATGTTGACGCCAATTACTCGGGAAGTCGGTCATATCCCGAACAACTAAGCCTTCAGCAAAAATTTTACCTGCTTCATCGTCTTGGGGGTTGACTCCATAATTCCCTATGTGGGGATACGTCAGAACCACAATTTGACTAGCATAGGAGGGATCAGTGAGAATTTCCTGATAACCAGTCAAAGAAGTATTAAAAACAATCTCTCCCGTTTTTTCTCCATTAAAACCAACAGATTTTCCTTTAAATGTTAATCCATCTTCCAAGGCGAGAACTGCATCCATCCAACATTTCCTTTAAAAAAAGATTATTCTTTATAGTCTGCTATGAAAACTAAATAAGTAGCAAATACTAGTCAGCTAACCACCAAATCAAAAGTTCTAAGGCAATCTACTGCTTTGAACCACCTCAAGAGTAACTAACCTGCCATGTACTGTCACTACAGGAGTGATATTAAAATCCTGAACCTAAATAGCTACATTATTAATGTTAAGCTGGAGGGCAGGGTCCAAGCTAGAACTAATATTCTCTTCAGCAAGATTTATTACCATCCTTTACAAATACACTGCAGTGTTTATAACATATTTTTCAGAAAAGGCTAAATTAGAGGATAATGTTCCTGCTGAAAGCACTATCTTTCTTTTAACAAAAACTCCTTCGGATGCACCAACTTATCAGTAGTTATAAGTACAGAACAACATACTAAAAGGTAGATAAAATAAATATCCACAAAAGAAACAATGATTCAGCTAATACCAGTTAGTCAAAGAAATATTTGACCTAAACTGATATATACAAATGGAATCTTCTTTTACTTCAGTAATTATACCTGCCTATAACGAAGCTCCTGCTATTAGTCATGTCATAGGAGACATTCCTAACCAACTAGTCAACGAAGTTATTGTTGTTGACAATGGAAGCACTGATCAAACCGCTAAGATAGCCCAGAACCATGGAGCCCAAGTAATTTTTCAACCAAAACGCGGTTATGGAAATGCTTGCTTAGCAGGAATTGCTAATCTAAATGAAAAAACAGAAATAGTTGTATTTCTAGATGGTGATTATAGCGATGATCCACATCAAATTGCAGATTTCATCAAAACAATACACCAAAAAAAAGTAGATTTAGTCCTTGGGTCGAGAGTCACAGGAGTACAGGAAGCTAGGTCATTAACTGTTCAACAAAAATTTGGAAACTGGCTCGCTGTGAAACTCATTAAAATTTTTTATGGACACGAGTATACAGATCTTGGACCTTTTAGAGCAATTCGCCGAAAAAAACTAGAGCAACTAAATTTGAGTGACCGTACTTTTGGTTGGACTGTAGAAATGCAAATCAAAGCCATACAACTAGGATTCACAGTAGTAGAAATTCCTGTTGATTACCGCCGCAGAATTGGCAAATCTAAAATTTCAGGTACTCTGTCGGGAACTATTAAAGCTGGAATCAAAATTCTATGGACAATTGGAAAACTAACTCTTCAGCACTGGCTGAATAAATCTGGTTAAATAATCTGTGAAGATCTCTTGTAAAACATTTCCTTTTAATCGGTTTAAGTTATCAGAGGATCTGCGAGCTCCTCTGATTTTAGTTTAGTACTCACTTTGATTCCCACCACTTTTGCGAGAATTGCATGAATTTGTCGAACACCCTCAATAAGGGCAGCTGGTCCGGGTTGTAAAATAAAAGCCGACTTGATTTCGTAAATATGTCCTTGTCGAATGGCTGACAGTTTTGACCAGCCAGGTCTCCCTCCGATCTTTGATTTGTTAACCTTAATACCACACCAAGAAGCAATGATCACTTCAGGATCTCGACTAATTACTTTTTTGGGATCTACTATACGGTCTTTTCCCAACTGTTTCTGGCTAAGTTCAGGGAAAATTGGCACGCCACCAGCTAACTCAACAAGTTCCTCAACCCATTGTATTCCGCTAATCAACGGATTTTCCCATTCTTCAAAAAAAACTCTAGGCTGCCTAGGAAAAGAGCGGGCCGAAGCTTGAATATCTGTAAGTCCAACAAATATTTGATTCACTAATTTTCTCGCTTTTTTTTCTTTGCCAACTAAATTACCCAAGGTTTGAATCATTTCAAATATTCCATTAATGCTCCTCTGATTAAAGGTTAAAAGGGTCAATCCCTTCTTAATCAGATCACGAGTAATATCTGCTTGTAGGTCAGAAAAGGCCAAAACAATATCAGGTTTCAATCGTTCAATTTTTTCAAGATTTGCATGAGTGAACCCTGAGACTCTGGGTTTTGAGCGCGCTTCTTTTGGACGAACTGTATACCCAGAAACACCAACAATACGAGAGTCTTCTCCCAAAAGATAAAGTGTTTCAGTCGTCTCTTCAGTTAGACAGATTATCCGCTTAGGATAAACATCTAATTGATCTATTGAACTGTTCAATCTATCTAAATTATTGTGAGGTTTAGTCTTACCATTTATTTTGGAAGAATCCAAATTGATTGACACTCCATTAACACTTAAGGTTAGATAGCTGAGAAACGGCGCTGTCTCCGTAGTAGACCTAGAAATGTAATTCCTCCAACCACAGCAGTCACAGCTCCTACTGGTAATTCCACAGAACCGAGGACTGTTCTGGCTATAGAATCTGCTAGCATCAGAAAACCTGCTCCAGCTATGAATGAACACGGTACTACTAATCGAACGTCTTCTCCAAAAATCAGACGGACTCCATGAGGTACAATGAGTCCAACAAAAGCAATGGTTCCTCCTTCCGCAACCGCTACCCCTACAACTAAACAGGACGCTAAATAAACAAGTCGTTCACATCGGCGGATATTTACTCCTAAACTTGCTGCTGAATCTTCTCCCATGGCCATCAAATGAAGATCTCTACTTAACACCAATAATACGAACCAACCCGGAAGTAAAAATAAGAACATATATGAGAATCTATCGAAACCAACAATATCAATCGTTCCTATAGTCCATCGAAGTATTTGTAGAGCTCGAGTATAGTCGGCTGTATACTGGATTAAGATCACACCTGCACTTGCAATTAAATTAACTACAACACCAGCTAGAAGCAGTGTACCCGGCATAACAGTATTTCCAGACCGCGATAAATGATATACCACTGCTGCAGCCCCAGCAGCCCCAGCAAATGCAGCAACAAAAACTATAGGAACCCCACCAAGATTAATTCCCCAACCTAGAGCAATAGCGAGACTCGCACCTAGGGTTCCACCTCCAGAAACCCCCAGAGTAAATGGTTCCGCTAGGGGATTTCTAAAGAAGGCTTGTAAACAAGCACCAACCGACCCCAAAGAAGCACCTAAAATTCCTGCTAACAGTACTCTGGGCAGGCGAAGTTCAAAGAAAAGGATTCGTGCCAATTCATCTTGACGCAACAAAGTAAAATCTAAGGTTCGATATCCTACAACTAGTGAAACAACCAAGGAAAATACCAGGAAAATAGTGACAAGGAATAGTGCGCGAAACAAGCGTTGCCAACCTACATTTATATTGTTAGTAGATTCACTTGTAAAACTACAATTATCTTTCCCTGTAAATGGACTCATAGAAACCCTTAGTTTCCAGACCAAACAAAAATTCGTCCATCAATTTGGTAAGTATGAATGGAAGGATCGCTGTAAACACGTGACAACACTGATTCAGTTAGAATATCTAATGGTGTCCCATCATCGACAATTGATCCTTGATTAATGGCTAGAATTTGATCGAACTCAGTATCTATTAGCTGAAGGTCATGGGTAACCACTAACGATGTAATATTTTCTTCCTCTCGAAGAGATTTTAGGATTTGAACAATCATTGCTCTATGCTTTAAGTCCAATGCTGTGGATGGTTCATCCAGCAGAAGACATTTTGGTTCTTGGGCTAAGGCTCTTGCAATTGCAACAAGTTGACGTTCACCCCCTGAGAGCTCAGTTACAGGGCGATAAGCTAAGGACCTAGCTCCCACCCTATCTAAAGCATCTAAAGCTTTCTCAGCATCTATTCGATTCTCAAATCGGAAACGCGGCCTGTAGGGTGTTCTACCTGTTAAAACAACTTCAAGAGCTGTAAAGGGAAAAAACATGGGGTTGATCTGAGGAACATAAGCCAATGAACGAGCCAAGCATTGCTTTGATATTCTCGTCAGAGACTGACCTCCAAAATAGACTTTTCCAGATGTAGGATGCAAGAGACCAGCTAACAAACGAACCAAGGTTGATTTTCCTGAACCATTGGCTCCTATGAGACCAACTAGTCTACCCTCCTCTATTTGAAGTGAGGTCTCCTTTACTACAAATTGTTCATTATCATAGGTAAATGTAATATCGCGTGCTTCCACCAGAACTTTTGATCTTGTCAGTCTATTTTTTTTGTTAATTGGCATCTAACGTAAATTCCTCAGGGTGAATGAGCTTAGCAAAAAGCTCAGCAGTCTTCACGACAAACTGTGAAGGATGGATTACAAACATCTCACGGATAGCAAACAGTCTTCCTTCTCGTACAGCATGTAGGTGATTGAATACATTCCAAACACTAGTAATATCCTCCTTAAAGCTTCCTTCTGTCCCCTGAACCATGTCGATAATAACTTCAGGATTAAAAGTAACAATTGCTTCCTTACTAATCTTGGCATAAACAGAAGTTGCTGGAGGGACAATAGAAATCCCCCCAGCAACTTCAATCAGTTCGGTCAAGTAGCTACCTTTCGTGGCAACATAAAGTCCCTTAAGAGTACCAGGTACCCTGTCGACAACACACAGAACCCTAGGTTTAGATAAGCCATCCGTTCGAAGAGCTATGCTATCCAATTGGCTTTGTACTTTAATCCGGAGTTTTTCTGCTTCGGGTTCTCGTCCCACAGATTGTCCAATTAACTCTATGGTTGAAAAAATATCTGAAAGAGATTTACTATTCACAACGAGTACCTTAAACCCAAGAGCCTGAAGTTGACTATCTACAAAAGGAGCTTGAATCTCAGACATAATAATTAAATCAGGACGAAGACTGGCAATTTTTTCAATACTAGCGTTCTGCCACCCCCCTACTCGTGGTAATTCCTCAACGCCAGCAGGATAGCTACAGTAATCAGAAACAGCAACAACCTGATCAAAAACACCAATACCTTCGAGAATTTCAGTGACACTAGGCGAAAGTGAGATTATACGGCTAGGGTTACTCGGAACTACAGCTTCTGATCCAGATTTAGAGGGCAAAAAAGGGGAATGATTGCAATGAATCATCCACACAGTAGTAACAACAAGAAAAACCAAACCAATCTTTTCTTGAAAAAACACTCGAGACCGATTAAGTTCTGTTACTTGGTTAGTTACTTTCATTTTAATAGTATGTCGGGTAGTTTAATCACTGATGATCATTATAATTAGAATAGTATCTCGTAACTCTGGACATTCAACTAGATAACATGAATTTTAGGATTAATTGATTTAATAATCTCTATTTCATAGTAAACTAAATACTTTCGAAATTAGATCATATATGAGTACAGCAAAATAGTAAGAAAATACCTGAAAATAGAATGATCGATCGGATAAAGAATATCCATTTACTATTCTTCGCCATGGCTAGCAGTTGACCTAACCTATAGATTTTGAACACCAGACACCTTTTGAGTAGTTTAATTAAAGGGATAATCATTCAAAGCCAATAGTGCTGTTAAATCGTAATTGTCACTTACTTTTTTTTACCTAAATGGGGTACTAGTCTATAGCAACTTCTGGTAGGACAATAACAAACGAAAAACTAACATTAAAAAATTAATCCGAAATATATTATGCTGTTCTTATGAGCTAAATTTTATAACCATTTAAACTCGAAGAGATTTCTACAAAAATTATTGTCTAATAGTGGCATGATTGCTAGTTTTTATAGCAATTGATAAACTGAAGTTTTTAAATCAGGTTTTATCCAAAGGAACTAACGGGGAATATTGATGGATCGTTTTTCGCGCATATGTTTTTATGCCTTTTTCTTTCTCATAATTAATAGTGCTTATTTGTGGCCCCATGCAGAACCTCATATTTTTTATATTTTTAATGTCGTGATCCATTTACTTTTAGGAATTACCTTAACCGCTATTGTTAGTTGGTATTTACTGAAAAATTTTAAAAAAATACAGTTTAAATCTAAATTAGGTCTTATATGTTTTTTAGTTAGTGCAGTTCCAGCAATTGCCCTGCTCTTCATTGGTAACATACAGCCAAACCGCTGGGTTTTACACCTACATATTGGTTTTGCTTTGATTGCGGTACTAGTTGG
>CAYWYX010000005.1:11829-13552 GCA_964462735.1 uncultured Acidobacteriota bacterium
ATTTCTTTATGACTTCAGAGACTTGTCAAAAATGTCACCCTGACATTTATAAACAGTGGAATTCATCGATGCACCACTTCTCATCGTTCAATAATCAGTGGTACCGAAAATCAATCGAGTATATGCAAGATGTGGTCGGTACTGAGCCCTCAAAGTGGTGTGCTGGCTGTCACGACCATGCAGTTTTCTTCAATGGAAGATTCGACACCCCCATTAAAGAACAAGTCAACACCCCTGAAGCTCAGGCTGGATTAGCTTGCACCTCATGTCACTCAATTGTCCAAGTTAGAAATAGCATGGGTAACGGAGCTTTAGTCATTGAATATCCTCCGCTACACGATATGGCGACCAGTGAGAATCCTATAATGCAATGGATTCATGATTTCCTCGTAATGGTGGACCCTGGTCCTCATAAGAACGTTTTTATGAAACCCTTTCATCGTAAAGATACAGCTGAATTTTGTTCAACTTGCCATAAAGTTCATCTAGATGGACCAGTTAATGACTATCGCTGGTTACGAGGCTTTAATGATTATGATAACTGGCAGGCTAGTGGAGTCTCAGGACAAGGGGCAAGATCCTTTTATTATCCTCCAACACCGAAAAAGTGCATAGACTGTCATATGCCTTTAGTTGAGTCAGATGATCTTGGAAACCAAGAAGGAAAAGTTCACTCTCATCGTTTTCCTGGTGCTAATACCGCTGTTCCTTTGTCAAATGGAGATAACGAACAACTGGAAACAACAATTGCTTTTCTGAAAGACAAGCAGGTGAGTGTTGACATTTTTGCTCTTAGTTTGGAGGACTCTCCTAAGTCTCACTCCTCCACACCTAAATCAGGTGGCCTATTTGAACTATCAAGTACATTTGCCGTAGGTGAAGAATCTGAATCTTTTGGTTCACGTGGTTTTGTTACAACTCCTCCTACTAGAATAGTAGCACCCATAAACAAAATAGGGGCTTTCGTAAAAAGAGGTGATTCACCGCGGATTGATGTAGTCGTGAGAACTCTTGGTGTTGGACATTTTTTCCCTGGAGGTACTGTTGATGCTTTTGATGTTTGGTTAGAATTCCGAGTTCTTTCTGAAACAGGTCAAGTTGTCTTCTGGAGTGGATGGCTAGAGAATGATGGAACAGGTTCTGTTGAAAAAAGTGCCCACATGTATCGGTCTTACATGCTCGATGGACACGGAAACCTCATTAACAAAAGAAATGCGTGGGCAGCTCGATCGGTACTATACGTTAGACTCATTCCTCCTGGTGCTGCTGATACAGTTCGTTTTAGGCTAAAAATACCTGAAAATAGTAGTGACAAATTAATCTTAGAAGCAAAACTCAACTATCGGAAATTCAGTTGGTGGAATACACAGTGGGCATTTTCAGGAGTCCGCGATCCTAATCACATTGGATTTGGATTGGACAAAGGTTACGATGATGGAAGATGGGTTTTCCGAGGTGATTTAAGACAAGTTTCCGCAAAGATTAAAGAAATCCCAGAAGTTCCTATTGTTGTAATGGCTAGTACACAAACTGAAATTGGGGTAGTCGACAAAAATACCAAGCTTCCAATTCTGGAATCAGTATTTGACAAATCAGATTTGATCCGTTGGAATGATTATGGTATTGGTCTACTCCTCCAAGGAGATCTTAAAGCAGCTGAAGCAGCTTTCCAAAATGTTACCCGAATTGATCCTACTTTTGCAGATGGTTGGGTAAATATAGC
>CAYWYX010000005.1:13652-38365 GCA_964462735.1 uncultured Acidobacteriota bacterium
GACCCTGAAGATTTACAGGCCCACTATAATTTAATGCTTTGTTACCAAGGATTAGATCAACCGGAAATAGCCGAGAGAGAACGGAAGCTCTATCTGCGTTTTAAAGCTGATGAATCTTCTCAAGCAATCACAGGGCCGGTTCGAAGACGTCATCCTGAAGCTAATAATGAACGGCAACCTATTCATGAGCACTCATCAATTTTTGAAAAAACTAGGGCCACTGGCAACCAAAATACTCCACCTTCCTATACCCATAAAAGCCTTGAAAAAACCCCTTATGAATAAACTAATCCTTGTTAATAAGTTTATCTCTTTGTTTAAACACCAAAGATTTATTTTAAATGTATCCTTTTTTTTTGTTGTCCTAGCATTTCTTTACCCTGGGTTTCCATTAGTTCTCTCTAACCCTGTCTCTCAACCTTTTTTAATTCAATTCGAAGATGTTACAAAAAAAGCAGGATTGCGATTTCGTCACAACAACGGTGCTTTTGGCAGGAAGTATCTTCCAGAAACAATGGGTTCAGGGCTAGCTTTCTTAGACTATAACAATGATGACTGGCAAGATATTCTATTAATTAACGGCAAAAATTGGCCAAATCGAAAAAACTCTCGATCATCGATGGCCCTTTATAGAAATAACAAGGATGGAACATTTAAAGATGTCACTAGACAGGTTGGTTTACATTCAACAATTTATGGAATGGGATGTGCAATTGGGGACTATGATAATGATGGCTGGGTTGACATCTACATTACAGCCCTTGGTCTAGACCATCTTTTTCGTAACAATGGCAGTGGAAGGTTCATTGATATAACTAAAGAGGCGGGATTGCATAATCCTGATTTTGGTGCAAGTGCAGCTTGGTTTGACTATGATCTTGACGGCGACATTGATTTAATTGTAACTAACTATGTCCAATGGACTATCAAGAATGACATACACTGTAGCCTAGACGGAATCAATAAATCCTATTGTACACCCGAGTCTTACAAGGGAGTTTCATCTCGTCTTTACCAGAATGTTGGGAATGGTACTTTTTTAGATGTCACTGATCAATCAGGCTTACTTGATTCAACAAGTAAGGCACTTGGGGTGACTATCTTCGATTCAAATAGTGATGGCTGGCCAGACTTTTTTCTCGCAAATGACACTCAACCAAATAAACTTTATATCAACCAAAAAGATGGCACATTTAGTGACCGTGGTATTCCATCAGGGGTTGCCATTAGTGAAGATGGAACCGTCCGGGCAGCAATGGGGGTAGATGCAGCAGATTATGATGGCTCAGGATTACCAAGCCTCCTCATTGGAAATTTTTCTAATGAAATGTTAAATCTTTACCACAATGAAGGAAAAGGTATTTTTGTCGATGATGCCCCGACGTCTGCAGTAGGTCAATCAAGTTTGCTAACCCTAGCTTTTGGGTGTTTCTTTTTTGACTTTGATTTGGATGGAAAACTTGACATTTTCGTTGTCAATGGTCATGTAGAGAATGAAATTAATAACGTCCAACGTCGGGTGACATATGCACAATCCCCACACTTGTTCCACAATCAAGGCAAACAATTTATCGAAGTTACAGATAAAGTAGGTTCCGATCTAAAGAAGCCACAAGTTGGACGTGGTACTGCCTATGGTGACTATGACAATGATGGTGATCTAGACCTATTGATATCTACCAATGGTGGTCCAGCTGTTCTGTTGAATAATCAGGGGGGCAACCAAAACAATTATTTAAGAGTTAAGTTAATTGGGACAAAAAGTAATCGCGATGGCATTGGTGCTAAGGTCAAAGTTAAGCTTCCTAGTGGTTATCTTTGGAAACAAGTTAAAAGTGGCAGCAGTTACTGCTCTCAAAGTGAATTGCCTGTTACGTTTGGAGTCGGAAAGAACACTAAGATTTCTAGTGTGGAGGTACATTGGCCTAGTGGAAAATTAGAAAATTTTTCCGAAGTCCTAGCTAACCAACGCATCATCATCAAGGAAGGAAATGGAATCCAATAAATATAATATAATTAAGGGATTAAATTAATTAATATAATGGAATACATTAATTTTTTAGAAGGCTCTAATTTTCCTAATTATTAACATCCTAGAATAGAAAAAGAATAGAAAACCGATGTATCTTAGACCTCACAATAACCTTGTTAGATATCCCCTAGGATTATTATTTTTAACACTGTTAATCTGCTTGCTAATTTTAATTAAAACATTCAAATCACCTATTGCAACACCGTTAGATTCCCACAAAACAGCCCCTAGTTTTAGATCAGCTGATGAGCGATTGGTCTACCATAATAATATTGGAATTGCACTGCTGGAACAATTCAACCATGAAGAGGCTTTAAAAGAATTCGCACATTGTTTAGCTATAAAAAAAGATTTTCTCCCTGGGATCGTTAATAGTGCTCTTGCTCACTTCTACCTGCAGCAATTTGATCAATCAGAAAAGTTTCTAAAACATGCCTTACAGATTAACGAAAAAGAGCCCAATACATTGTTTACCCTAGGGATGATACACAAGAACCAAGATCAATTAGACCTAGCTTTGGAATCTTTTAAAAAAGTTCTTCTACATGATGCTGAGGATCCACCTACACTTTATCAACTAGGGCAGATTAATCTTAAAAAACAGAAGTATGATCAAGCTGAACATTTTCTGAGCAAAGCAGTCCAGCTCTCTCCCTACGACACAGCGGCTCACTATAGTTTGGCCATGAGTTTGTTACGCAAAGGAGAACAAACCAAAGGTAGAGCAATGATTGCTAAGTTCATGAGCCTCAGAGAAAAAGGTGGGATCAGTTCAACCGGGACACAATATGGCGAACAAGGTGAGTACATGCTTGCCATCGGAGAGTATCCTTACATTAAAGACTTGCTCCCTTCTCAAGTCATCTCTAAAGAACACAAGCAGATTCATTTCGTTGATGCTACTAAAACAACAGGTATTCATTTCAAACATGGTGCTGAAATTAATAAAACAGCTACTAAAAAAGATTTTCCAAAATTGACCAGTCAATGGATACATTCCATGGGATCAGGAGCAGCCTTTGGAGATTACGATAATGACGGACACTTAGATTTATTCATAGCTAACTGTGGACCAACACAATCAACCCGTCGTCCTGCTCTTTACCACAATAATGGCAAGGGACAGTTTTTAGAAGTAACTGAGAAAGCTGGTATTAAATATCAAGGTCAGGGTATGGCTGGATACTGGGGAGACTTTAACAATGATGGCTACCCTGATTTATTTCTATCAAATTATGGTCCTAATGTTTTATACAAAAATAATGGAAACGGAACTTTTTCTGATGTTACGGTCATGGCAGGTGTTGGGGGAGATAAACATTGGCACCTCCCTGCAACTCCAGTCGATTACGACCACGACGGTGACCTTGACATTTATGTGGGGCACTTTGCAAATCTAATGGAGGAGCCAACCAAAAAATCTTTTTTATCTTTCGAAAGCTTTAAGGGACTCGGCTGTCATCTCTTTAGAAACAACGGAGATGAAACTTTTAGTGATGTGGCACATGCCTCAGGCATCCTTAATCCTCTAGAAAAACTAAGTTCAATAGTTTTTACTGATTTTGATAATCGTCGTGATGTTGACTTTTGGAGTGTAGCTCAGAGTGGAGACAGCAGACTTTACAGTAACCAACGAATTGGAACCTTTCTCGACCTCAGTCAGCATCTGAACTCTTTCAAGTCCTATCCGTCTCATAGTATTTCAACAGCCGATTTAAACAAAGATGGAAGAATGGATTTTTTGCTGAGTCCTGAATTAGGCCCCTTAATCTGGATCCAGAACCTAGGCCAAAAAGATTTTAAAGCAACAACTCTTCTCTCTTCAATGGAGTTACCTCCAAATAGTGGAAGCTGGTTGAGTCATGCCTTTGATTATGATAATGATGGAGATTTAGACGTACTAGAACTCCGGAATTCTAACGCAAATAGTCCTATGACCCTAGGGGGACCTGAACTCTACCAAAACCTTGGAAACGAAAATTTTTCTCGAGTAACTGAACAGACAGGTCTTAACAAATACCAAGGCAAAGCCTTCCGCAGTGCGACTTTTGGAGACTATGACAATGATGGCGACACAGATATTTTCTTAACCGTTAACAGTGATAGCCCCTTGTTGCTCCGCAACGAAGGAGGAAATCAGAACCACTGGTTAAAAGTTCGCTTGTTAGGAACAAATAGTAATAAATCGGGTATTGGAACTAAAATTGAAATCAAGTCCGGGACTCTATGGCAAAAGCTAGAAGTAAATGGCGGCAGTGCATATCTTTCACAAAACCCTCCAGAAGTTATTTTTGGACTTGGTCAGCATCAATCTGTTGATGCTTTGAGACTTTTATGGCCAGGGGGCGTTTTGCAGTCTGAAACTAATCTCCCTATTAATAAGATACGTCTGGTCCATGAACTGGATCGTAAAGGCACTTCTTGTCCACTTCTTTATTCTTGGAACGGTTCTGAATATCAATTTGTAACTGACTTTTTAGGGGGTTGTGCTATAGGTTATATGCTAGCTCCTGGTCATTACAATACTCCTGACACAGATGAGTACATCAAAATTTCTCAATCCCAACTCAGAAAAAAAGATGGACTATATTCTTTACGAATAAATAATCAGTTAGAAGAAGTTTTGTACATTGACCAAACTGAACTATTAATAATTGACCATCCCAAAGATATAGAAATCTACCCTAACGAACGCCTGATGCCGGGTCCTCCTTTTCCAAAGCATAAAATCATTTCTGCATTAGGAGCACAGCCTCCTCAATCAGCAGTGAACGGAAACGGACAGGATGTACTTCCTTTAATTACCAGGGTCGATCGAATATATCCTGATGATTTCAGACTCCTACCTTTCAAAGGTTATGCCGAAGAACACTCGTTAGTTCTAAACTTAGGGAACCTCGCTGGATCAAAGAAAGTTAATTTACTGATGACAGCATGGATAGATTATGCTGATTCAACTTCTAATTTTCAAGCAGCCCAATCAGAGACCAAATTGATACCACCCTATCTTCAGGTTAGGAACAAACAGGGACACTGGCAAACGGTAATCTATAACATGGGTTTTCCTGCAGGACTACCAAAAACTATGATTGTGGACCTTACTGATAAGTTCCTTGCTTCAGATTATCATGTAAGAATTGTTACAAACATGCGGATTTACTGGGACCAAATACTCGTCAACACCTACAACGGCCAACCAACCTTGCGACAATATCGTATGGGTCCTCAAATAGCACGGTTACGTTTTGGTGGATTTCCACTAGAATACAGTCCTGACGGGCGACTTCCCCTTATCTATAATTATAACTGGATCAAGGGATCAGCTCCCTGGAAAAGCCATCTCGGGAACTACACTCGTTATGGCCCTGTAACGAAGCTGTTAAAAACCCTAGACGATATGTATGTAATCATGAGAAATGGCGATGAAATTCACCTAGAGTATGATGCTTCTAAATTGCCTAAACTTTACAAAGGGTGGGAACGCACCTTCTTCTTTTTTGCTGATGGTTTCGGCAAAGATATGGATTTACACTCAGCGAAACCTGACAGGGTTACTCCATTGCCATTCCATGCAATGAGCACTTACCCATACCCTAAAAAGGAGGGTTATCCAAATTCCACCCACCATAAGCGTTATCAAAAAGAATTCAACACTCGTCATATTTCTGACACCTACAGTGATATCAGTACCAACGTATCTTCCCGAAGGTCTTTACCAAGTCAAGGGACACCTAAAAATTAGTTTTAACTTATACTTCTAATTGATGTTGACTGGACAAAGATGACTGAGTACTGTAATTATTCCTAAGAATTTCTAATTTAGAGAAATGGCATAAATAAAGTGTTAATTCTGCATTAGGAGTTAAAGAAGGGTACTATTAATGATGTCTTGGATTAGCTCTCCAATAAAAAGTTCTCTATGGAAAATTCTGTTTTTCTTGATGGTAATTTTAATCACCTCAACACTGATTTATCTCAATACAAATAGTACTTTCTGGACATTTTTTTCAATAATTGTCCTAATAATTAGTGTTCATGACTTCTTAATTCCGACGACTTACCAGTTAACAGAGAAAACGGTTTCAAGTAAAAATACCTTTTTTCATCGAAAGAAAAACTGGTCATCCCTAGGTTCTTACTGGATAGACAATAATGGGATCTTTTTGAGCCCTTTTAGCCAACGCAGTCGGCTTGAAGGATATAGAGGTTTATATCTCCGTTTTTCGGGAACGGATCGTCAACTCGTTGTGAATTTTGTCAAACGAAAGTTTGATGAACAGAGCAGGAATGACTAGGATTTTGCATGCAATCTATTCTAAAACTCTTTAAGGGTGCCTTTTCTCTTGAACGATACCAAAGATCTCTTACTGAGTCAGACCGTCAATTATTAAATCGACTGGCAAGAGAAATCATTCAGCGTGAAATGCAGGTTCCTGCGATTTTCATTCTTGAGTCAGCTAAACCCCTTAGTTATTTGGGAAGTCAAGCCTTGGCTTTTTTTCAGCCAATCCTTAGTGGACTATTTGTGGGCAATGACTACAAACAGATCCAAAACATATTAGAACGCAGTCACAGCATTGATTTTTTATTGCAGGTTCTCGAAAAATAATAAGCAAAACATGGGAAAGAACTAAATCCATGTGAGGAAACCAACCACTGACTTCTTTAGATAATATACAGGTTATTTTAGCAACCGATTGTGGAAGTACAACCACTAAGGCGATTCTAATCCAAAAAATTCAGAATCAATACCGCCAGACTCATCGTGGTGAAGCGCCAACCTCTGTTGAAGCACCCTTTGAGGACGTAACAATAGGTATTATTAATGCTGTTACTGAGATTGGCGAATTATCGGGTAGAAAATTGATTGACGATGACGGACACATCATTCGTCCAGCATTAGGAAATGTCGGTTGTGATCTTTATATTTCTACTTCTAGCGCAGGTGGGGGCCTCCAGATGATGGTAGCAGGTGTAGTCAGATCAATGACAGCTGAAAGTGCTGAACGAGCGGCATTGGGGGCTGGATCAATTGTAATGGATGTGATTGCTTTAAATGATAAACGTCTAACGCACGAACGAATTGAACGAATCCAGTCACTCAGACCCGACATGATTCTTATAGCTGGAGAAACTGATGGTGCTAATACGGATAAGGTAATCAAGATAACAGAAACGATTGGAGCTGCAGATCCCAAACCTCGACTTGGATCAAATTTCAAGCTACCAGTCATATTTGCAGGCAACAAGATTCGTAGAGATGAGGTAAAAACGATTCTAGAGAAAAAAACTGACCTTAATATCGTAGATAATTTACGGCCCACCCTAGAAGAAGAAAGACTTCTTCCAGCTCGAGAAAAAATTCATAACCTTTTCCTTGAACATGTAATGAAACAAGCACCTGGTTATGGGAAATTGATGGAATGGGTTAATGCAGACATCATGCCTACTCCAGCTGCAGTTGGTGCAATTCTTAAAAGAGTAGCTACAGAAAAAAATATTAATGCTGTTGGTGTTGACATCGGAGGAGCTACTACAGATATTTTCAGCTTATTCAGAGGAGAATTCAATCGAACAGTCTCAGCAAACTTAGGAATGAGTTATTCAATTTCCAATGTTTTAGCCGAATCAGGACTTCCCAATCTTATTCGATGGATACCTTTTGATTTAGATGAGAGAGACCTGAGGAATCGGATCAAAAATAAGATGATTCGTCCTACTACAATTCCCCAAACCCTCGAGGAACTCATCCTTGAACAGGCAATTGCAAAAGAAGCTTTGCGTCTATCTTTCATTCACCATAGAGCCTTTGCAACTCGTCTAAAAGGAGTCCAGCAACAAAGAACAATTTCAGATTCTTTTGACCAAGATACTGATTCTCAATCAACTATTGAAATGATGGATTTAAATCTACTAGTCGCTTCAGGTGGTGTACTCTCCCATGCCCCCCAACCGGAACAAACTGCCATGATGCTCATCGATGCCTTTCTCCCAGAAGGGATAACCCAGTTGGCCAAAGATAGTATTTTTATGATGCCCCATCTTGGAGTGTTAGCACAAATACATCCTCAAGCTGCGACAGAGGTCTTTGAGAACGACTGTCTAATATATTTAGGCACCTGCATAGCACCTAGAGGAATAGCAAAAAACGGTCGAAAAGCTTTAAGTTTTTCAATCCAAACACCAGACGGAAAAGTTGAAAACGATATTTTAAAAGTTGGTGAAATGAAACGAATTAAACTTGACATAGATAGTGAGGCTAAGCTTAATCTGGACCCCAGCAGCGAATTTGATGTCGGGCAAGGAAAAGGAGTACCCTTAAATGTGTCTGTTAGAGGTGGATCAGTTGGAATTATTTTCGATTGTCGTGGCCGTCCATTATCGCTACCCAAAATTTCTGATGAAAGAATAAATCAGCTAAAAGTTTGGTTTCGAACACTTGCTGTTTACCCTGAAGAAGCTGAAAGAATTTAAAACTATGGCCTTTTCTTATACCCCAGGGCTAAAAGTAACTGAAAAAGAACTAATTGTTCGACGACGGATGTTACCTCTTAAAGGAGAGGTTTTAGTTCAAAAAGGAGATCAAGTTAATTCTGAAGATATAATTGCTAGAACACTTCTACCTGGGAAAATTGAAATTATAAACGTTGCTAACAAGATGGGTATTGATCAGGGTGATGTTCCTTCGACCATGACGAAAAAAGAAGGAGAATTCGTCCATAAAGGTCAAATCATTGCTGAAACAAAATCTTTATTTGGACTGTTTAAATCTAATGCTATTGCTAATTTTAGTGGGACTATTGAAAGTATTTCCAGTGTTACTGGACAGGTTGTTCTTAGAGGTGCTCCCCAATCGATTGAAATTAATGCCTATTTAAAGGGAAAGGTAACCGAAATAATTCCTGACCTAGGTATAGCTATTGAAAGTTGGGGCACTTTGATTCAAGGTATTTTTGGAATTGGTGGAGAAACCTCTGGCAAAATTACAATGGCATCAAATTCACCAGATGAAATTATTGATGAAAATGTCATTTGCCAAGAACATCGAGGTAAAATTATTATTGGGGGGTCTCTGGTTACAGGAAACGCTTTGAAGCTAGCTTCTCAGATAGGAATACGAGGGATTGTGGTCGGTGGATTTGATGATCAAGATCTACGCGATTTTCTAGGGTATGATTTAGGTGTGGCAATCACAGGCCATGAAAATCTTGGAGTTACAGTAATTGCAACGGAAGGGTTTGGGAAAATTAATATGGCACCTCGTACTTTTGAATTGCTGCTCCGAAATCAAGGTCAATTAGCATCAATTAACGGTACAACCCAAATTAGAGCTGGTGTTATACGACCGGAGGTTATCATCCCTGGTACAGCCTCTAAAAAAGATATCCTCACCCAACCTAAGGGCTTAGACATTGGTAATTCCGTCCGTGTCATACGCAATCCCTATTTTGGTCAGCTTGGCACAGTGATAGATTTACCAATGGAGTCGTCTATTCTAGATTCAGGGTCCAAAGCTCGAGTAGTTTTAATCCAGCTAAACAATGACAAACGTCCAGTATTAGTACCTCGAGCCAACGTTGAAATCCTTGAGGACAACGATGAATGATCTTTTAATAGTAACATGGCTACTACTATTTGGTATGGGCTTCTCTTCTAACTGGCAACAGGAATCAGTAATTGAATTAGATTCTGATAAACCCACAATTAGGGTTAAGGCAATTGATGTCCCAAATGATTCAGGGAATGGGATCATTATCAGTTGGGATGATTTGTCAAATTTCAAAGTGGTATCCTATGAAATTTTTTGGTCGCTTGACCCCCAGGTAATACACACAGATACGGTCAAATCTCAATCTAACAAATCAAGTTTAAAAAACGATGCCAAAAAATATTGGCAATCCTTAGCAACCGTTGGGAACAAAACTGATTCTAAAGTTTTTCATAATGCTCAGCCTGGGACAGCCTATTACTTTAAGATTTTAGCTAAAGGAACTCAGACTACTATGACTTCTAATATTGTAGAAGGTTCCTCTAAAGCACAGTGGTTTGACCGCTCAAAATTATCAATTCTAGTCCTTGGTGGGATAATTTGTTTTTCTGTCATCTTTTTTATTCAAGTTGCCCGAAAGGGGAAAAAGCTTTTTGTTCGTAAAATCGCAGGCTTAGAAGCCATTGACGAAGCTATTGGACGAGCAACTGAGATGGGAAAACCTATAGTTTTTGTTCCTGGGATAGGTGATTTAGATAATGTTCAAACTTTAGCGGGTCTCACTATTCTTGGATATGTTTCAAAGACAATTGCAGAATACGATGCAAAGTTGGACGTACCAGTTTGTCGGTCTCTAGTAATGACAACAGGCAGAGAAATTGTGAAACAAGCTTATCTAACCGCTGGCCGGCCAGAAACATATAATGAAAACATTGTACGCTATCTAACCGATGAACAATTTGGTTATGTAGCTGGTGTTAACGGAACCCTACTTCGTGATGAACCTGCAACATGTTTCTATATGGGAGCCTTTTTTGCTGAGTCTTTATTATTAGCAGAAACAGGGAATCGAATTGGAGCAATCCAAATTGCCGGTACAGCAATGCCTTCTCAACTGCCTTTTTTCGTCTCAGCCTGTGACTATACACTGATCGGTGAGGAATTATTTGCAGCAAGTGCCTACCTCAGTCGAGATCCCCGACAACTTGGCAGTTTAAAGGGACAGGATGTAGGCAAATTAATTGTAATGGTAACAATCGTAATTGGCAGTCTTACAGCTACTGTAGCAACTTGGACAGGTAATGAAAGTTTTAACTGGTTTGTAAATTACTTAAAAACACAAATTTTTATTTAGGAATAATATGCGTCGACAAGTGCCCCTTTTAATTACTTTTGTGGTAGGTATGATTATGTTGCTAGAAGCATTTGTCCCACATCCACCTTTCGATGAAATAAATGAAAAACTCACTACAACTTTTAATGTTCTTGCTGTTTTTGCCTTTATTCTTGGTGGAGGGAATCTGGTAAAAATCCATTTGGGTCAAATCCACCGTAAAAACCCAGGTTGGGGTTACAGTCTGGTCACAATATTAGGATTTTTCTTTATTCTGGTCGTTGGGCTCTTTAAATTTGGAGCTGACAGTTTTAAACAACCTTTAGAGTCTACGGGTACTTGGTTTTACCTAAACTACGAATACTGTTTGCGTCCTTTACAAGCAACTATGTTCTCCTTGTTGGCTTTCTTTGTAGCATCTGCTTCCTATCGTGCCTTTCGAGCTAAAAATAGGGAGGCAACTATCTTGCTAATTGCTGCATTTACAATTCTATTAGGAAGGACACTAATTGGGACAGCTTTAACAGATTACTTTCCAGGCTCTCTTGAACTTTTATTAAGTACTCTACTTGCTTTCATCGCTAAGGAAATGTACAAATCCAAACAATGGGTTTCATTCGTTAGTCTATCTATTATTATCATTGTTGTTTTGAGTCGGACATTATACGGATATTCTTTTCTGCTTGTTAATGAAGATTTCAATCATTTAACAATCCCCAGCTTGGTAAACTGGATCATGCTAGTGCCGCAATTGGCAGGACAACGAGCCATTATGATTGGCATTTGTTTGGGTATCATTTCGATGTCTCTACGAATTATTCTTGGGGTAGAACGTTCCTATCTGGGAACTGAAAATGATTAGGAGTACTAGTGGCTAAAATGAACGAGTCATTAATATCTAGTTTACAAACACTAGATCGTAGGTATGTTTTCCTATTTATGGTTATTGCTGTAATTATTCCTTTTGCTTTTGATCTTACATTTGATGAAGTAGCGACTCCAGAAGTTCAAGCAATTTTCCAGTTTATTGAAAAACTACCAGAAGGTGCAAAAGTTCTAGTACCTTTTGACTTTGATCCCCCCAGTGAACCAGAACTTAAACCAATGGCTGATAGTTATGTTCGTCATCTTTGCCAACGCAAACAAAAAATATATTTCATGGCCTTGTGGCCAATGGGTCAAGCAGAAACCTTGGATACGGTTAACCGCGTTATTAAACAAGAGTTTCCACAATACATCTATGGAAAAGACTATGTCATGCTTGGCTATAAGCCAGGGGGACCAGGGGTAATTCAGCTTCTTCTAAGTAATTTTAAAGAATCATACCCCATCGACGCCATAGGTACACCAATTACAGAAATACCCATGATGCAAGATGTAAAAAAACTCAAAGACATGGATCTAATTCTTAATGTCAGTGCAGGCTCTCCTGGTTTAAAAGAATGGATCCAATTTGGTTCAGACCGTACTGGAACTCCAATTGGAGGTGGAGTTACAGCTGTCATGGCTCCTTTGCTATATCCCTACTATCCAAAACAATTGAGTGGATTTTTAGGTGGATTGAAAGCAGCTGCAGAATATGAATCACTCTTAATTGCCACTTATCCAAAATTTTACAGTAAGGACCTCAAAGTGTTTGCCGGAATTAGGAGAATGGGCCCTCAAACCTTAGCTCATTTGGTAATAATATTTTTTATTATTATTGGTAACATCGCCTACTTTGTCACAAGAAGAAAAAATAAGGATTAGTTTGCCCATTTGAAAAAGCATACAGCACTGAAATGAAAAACCTGACCCAGCGATATATCGTCACTATATTTATAAGCTTAATTGCGATCTTAACGATCATTTGGAGCACCTTTGGTCCCATGGAGGGGTTTTGGATAAGTGGGCAAAGTCTTGGAACTTGGTTTGCAGCATTTTTAACATTGTCGGTTCTAAGTTTTCTCTACGAAGACAATCCCTTTTATCGCTTTGCAGAGTCGCTTTTTATTGGGATATCAGCAGCCTACTGGATGGTTCAAGGAATTTGGGTATATATCGTTCCCGAAATGCTGGGAAAGCTAATGCCAACACTTGTTAATAAATATTTAGCCGAAGTTCCGGTAGAAGTTGGAATGTTTGATACAAGCATAGCTCTTATTCAATTAATCCTTGGAGTTTTATTACTCTGGCGACTTGCTCCTAAAGGAACCTGGATCTCACGATGGCCTTTGGCTTTAATCGTAGGTTGGTCTGCAGGAACAAATTTAACACGTTATCTCGTGAGTGATTTTGCAAAACAGGTTTCCCCTGTTTTAATCCCCTTAGTTGAAAAAAATCCAACAGAATTCTTAGGTATCTCCTGGACAGCGACTTTTACAGCTATCGTTAGTGTGTTTGGACTTCTTTCAGTACTAATCTACTTTTTCTTTTCTTTAGAACATAAGGGAGTCGTCGGCCAAATTTCACGAGTAGGAATTTGGATACTGATGATTACCTTCGGAGCAGCTTTTGGTTATACAGTAATGGGACGGGTTGCCCTTTTGGTAGGTCGGATGGAATTTCTATTCGTGGACTGGCTTAGATTTTTTCAACCATAATGAGTAGTAATTGTTCTAACTAGAATCAAACTGCACTTCTAAGTTTGCCTTACACCACTCCAAGGGATCCTTATAGCCCCTTTTCTTAAAAATTCATACCTGCTCTTTTATTAAAAACATTTTTGAAAAAACTTAAAACTAGAATTAAACAAAAGAAGTACTCCTAAATTAAGAGTCTTTGCTATTAGGAAATCTTTTACCAGAAGAAACATTAATTTTTACTGGAGTAATTGAGGCATAGTTTGTACTTGTCAATGAATCTTCGTAGACAATCCTATCTAAGGATTGAGTTATCGATTTTCGAAGAAAATCTACATCTATGGAAAGAAAATTTTTGGGGAAAAGCACTAAGCGCTCTTGGGCATGACGAAGATGAGCAACAAAACCACGATGGATCTTTTTCTGGAACTGATGGTAAGCTGCCGCCAACTGAATAAGTCCCTGAAGAAAAATTCGCCCATCTTCTGGATGGCGAAGCCAAACCTTTTCCCAGGATTCATGTGCCTCCCAAAACTTTTCTTTATTAAACAACTGAATCCCTAGACAAAAATCTTTTTTATCCTCTGGAGTCAAAATAAAGTTAGTAAGCGAAGCAAAATTAAGCTCAACCAGTGACTTTTTTCTAATTCTTCTAGCCACGTTACTCCATTCCTACTATTTAAATTTTATTTGCAATTATTGCTGTCAAATCTGCGGTTCGGCAAGCATATCCCCACTCATTGTCATACCAAGCAACTACCTTAACCATATTCTCAATCACGATTGTATCAACTGAGCTAAAGATAGAAGAAAATGTACTCCCTTTCAAATCTGTCGAGACAAGAGGTTCATCAGTAACGGACAAAATTCCTTTCATAGAATCATTAGCATGTTCAAGCATAGCATCCCGAATCTCTTCAGGACTCGCTAGTTTTTCTAGTGTAGCTGTAAAATCGATCACTGAAACTGTTGGGGTAGGCACTCTGAAAGCCATTCCACCAAATTTACCCTGAAGTTCAGGAATTACTAACCCTACAGCCTTCGCTGCTCCCGTAGGTGAGGGAACAATGTTCTGTGGTGCCGAACGAGCATCTCTCATATCTTTCGCTGCTAAATCTTGTAAGCGTTGAGTGTTAGTGTAAGCATGTACTGTTGTCAAAAGACCTTTTTGGATACCAAATCTGTCAAAAAGAACCTTAGCAACAGGTGCTAAGCCATTTGTTGTGCAGGAAGCATTAGAAATAACTCTATGTTGATTTGGATCATATTTATTTCCATTTACTCCAAGAACAATGGTGATATCTTCATTTTTAGCTGGTGCAGAAATTATTACTTTTTTTGCTCCTCCTGAATCGATATGGGCTTTCGCTTTATTAGCATCAGTAAATACACCCGTTGATTCAACTACTACCTCAACTCCGAGATCTTTCCACCGGATCGCCCCAGGATCTTTTTCAGAAGAAATACAAATTTCCTGACCATCTACAATCAAGTTACCGTTCTTTATTTCGATTACACCTGGATAATTCCCATAATTTGAATCATATTTAAGCAGATGGGCATTGGTCTCAGCTGGAAAAAGATCATTTATACCAACTACCTCAATATTACCCTTATACCGTTCACAAATGGCTCGAAGCACTTGTCGACCAATCCTACCAAAACCATTAATACCAATCCTTTTCGTCATATTTAATCTCCTTAAAATAAGAAAAATAGAATTCCCAAACCTAGAGGTTTATTGATTAGAACCAAACCAGGACTCTACTAACCTATGAATCTAGTTTCTTCAGAAATTAATAATTATTTTAAGACCTTAAGGTTACAAACTAATTATTCATACCTAGATCCGAGGCACTAGCTATTTGGAAACATTAGTTTAGCATTAATTTTTTAACAGATCCTAAAAAGCTCTTGTCGTATAATCGACAAGGATTATTAGGGTACCCTTTGCTAAATGGATTAAAGCCCCATTCTAGATAATATCTACTAGAGTGACTAACCTCTATGAATGCCTTCAATTCTCAGAATCAACCAATTGCTGTATTCAGCGATTTCGATGGAACAATTGCACATCCCGATACGATTAACTTCTTAACAGAAACCCATGGCGGCCTAGAGTTTCGTCGGGAGATAAGTCGAAAGATTAGATCTGGAGAAATTACTTTAAGAGAGGGAATTTCTGCTGAAATTTCCACTATTAAGGGAAGTCTAAATGAGGTCTTAGAATTTTTAATTCCTCAAGTTAAGATTGACAAACACTTTCCGTTCTTTGTTAATTGGTGCCTAAAAAATAATATTCCAGTAACCATTTTAAGTGCTGGGATTAAAGAAGTCATCGAGCAGCTACTAGCTCCTCATAATCTAAATAATCTTCAATTACGTGCTAATTCTCTAGAAATTGTTAATGGCTGTTGGACACTTAATTTTCTTGACGAATCCCCTTGGGGACATGATAAAAGTACGGCATTAATAGAAGCAAAGTCAGAAGGTTATAAAACTGTTTTTCTGGGAGATGGTCTCTCTGATTTAAGAGCTGCCGAAAGAGCAGACTTAGTTTTTTCTAAAAGAGAATTGACCAAACTCTGTCAAGAAAATTCCCTGCCGTGTATCCCATTTGAAAATTTTTCTCAAATAAACATTCAAATTAAACAACTATTACTGAAAGGAAAGATTAAGCATTCTAGCAGAACCGAATAATTTAGATTCTGCTGAATCGTCAAAATTTTGTGGCTATCCGTTTAATCATTAGACTGAAATCAGTACCTATTATTTTTTGTATCTGATCTGGAGTTATATATGTCCCGAAAACTTTTTAAAAATACTGTCCTTTTAACATCTATTTTATTTGTTCTTAACTTAGTATCTATAGATTATCTGGCTCATCCACTCAATACAAATCATTCTTGGATCCATACTTCGGTTAATCAAGAGTATCCTGCTTTGATTCAGTTATACAAACATCTTCACGCAAACCCCGAGATTTCCTTTCACGAAGTGAAAACTTCTACTCGCATAGGTCAAGAATTAAATAATCTAGGTTTTCAGGTAACCACACGTTTTGGAGGATATGGGGTTATTGGAATGCTTAAAAATGGAGAAGGACCCACACTTATGTTAAGAACTGACCTTGATGCTCTGCCAATCATTGAAGAAACAGGTCTAGAGTATGCCAGCAAAGTTCGAATTTTGGATTCTACAGGAAAGAAAATTGGACTAATGCATGCTTGCGGGCATGACATCCACATGACTTGTTTCATTGGAACAGCACGACTGCTGGTCAAATCAAGAGATCAGTGGAAAGGGACTCTTTTAATGGTTGCTCAACCAGCAGAAGAACGGGGAGCTGGTGCTAGAGCTATGTTGGCTAAGGGTTTATTTAAAAAATTTCCAGTACCCAACTTCGCAGTTGCTCTTCATAATGATGCTGGAATGCCGGCAGGGCAGGTCGGCATTTGTCCAGGGAATGCTTTAGCTGGAGTTGACTCAGTCGACCTAACAATTAGAGGGGTTTCAGGGCATGGAGGCTATCCGTCTACAACCAAAGATCCCGTTGTATTGGCAGCTCAAACCGTACTTTCCTTACAAACAATTGTCAGCAGAGAAGTCCCTGCCATTCAACCTGCTGTAGTAACTGTTGGCTCTATTCATGGGGGAACCAAACACAGTATTATTCCTGAGGAAGTTAAACTCCAGTTAACCGTCCGGTATTACGATGACAGTACCCAAAAAATAATTTTAAATGGCATTCAACGTATATCTGAAGGAATTGCAAGGGCTGCTGGAGTTCCACTGGAACGCAAACCTATAATGAACATATTAGATAGTACACCGCCTACTTATAATGACCCAGCATTATCCAGACTTGCTAGTCAGGCTATGGCTGAGATTTTAGGGCAAGACAATGTTTTGAGTCTGTCTCCCGTAATGGGTGGAGAGGATTTTGGACTTTATGGTAGAACTCCAGAAAAAATTCCTCTCTGTATGTTTTGGCTAGGAGCTGTTTCACCGGATAAATTTAAAGAAAGCCGTAAACAAAAAGGAAAACCACTGCCCTCTCTTCATTCAAGTATTTATGCACCAGCCCCTGAGTTAACTATTAAAACAGGGGTTAAGAGCTTAACAGCTATTGCTATTAAGCTACTTAATTCTAAATCTTATTAGTTGGGCAGATTAGGTATTTATTTTGGGTGAACTGCACCCGATGCCTTTTGAAAGACTTGCAGTAATACTAGGGTATTGTGATAACTGCAGTTAGTGAATTACTAGTTTTAGAGGTAACGATTACATTTAAATGTTGAAACCCTAGACAAACTCTTCAACTAGACTATCAAACAATTCTTCATTGAGACCTAGTTTTTGATGAGCTAGAGGCTCTTCTTGAAGGGCTGGTTCACTTTCTTCATAAGTAGGTTGCTCATCTTTATAAACAAGCCCGAGAGGGATACGGTCACCCCATTCATAAGCCCGGTTCAGTGCTTCTTGAAAGTTAGTTGGGTCATATTCCGAGCTTTCTTCCAACTTATATACTCTTTTTCGGAACCAAGGATAGGTATTAATCTTGTTGTAAGTCACACAAGGGCTAAAAACATCTATCAATGCGAAGCCCTTATGAGCAATACCTCCGGCAATTGTATCAGCCATATGTTTCGGGTCTCCAGAAAAGGCACGGGACACATAAGTAGCACCTGACACGATCGCTAAAGCAAGAGGATTTATTGGTGTTTCTACATTGCCGCGAGGAGTAGATTTAGTCTGAACTTCTTTCATGGTTGTTGGAGAGGCCTGACCGGTCGTCAATCCATAAATCTGATTATTCATCACAATATAGGTAAGATCGAGGTTTCGTCTCATAGCATGGACAAAATGGCCGAGACCAATGCCATAACCATCGCCATCACCCCCAGTAATTACAACGTTCAAGTTATGGTTAGCAAGTTTTATTCCTGATGCTACGGCTACCGCTCTTCCATGCAGACTATGTACCCCATAGGCATGAACGTAGCCTGGCAAGTTTGATGAACATCCAATCCCAGAAACTGTGCAGAGATTTTCTGGCTGAATCCCCAAATTAGCTGCAGCCATTTTCAAACCCTTCACGACTCCAAAATCACCACACCCTGGACACCAGTCTGGATCAATAATGCTGTCATAAGTTGCTATGGGTAAAGAAACTGTTGTTGTCGCCATGTTATTGAGGCTCTCCCTTCTTCCTATAACTTGTTGTCTTTATTTAAAATATCAAAAATGCTAATTAAAACCTGCTAAACCAACCAACATAAAAAGTTACTAAAAATTTTCTGTCTTTAGGTAGTCACAAGAGGTTTCCACATGTAAGTTGACCCTGTTCTGAGGCCTACATATAGATCTCCGTTCTTTTCTCCATCATCCTTCTTCACAATTTCTATACACCAAGTGGGCTCATCTGCCAAAACACCATTCCCTATTTGAATAGAATTAGGCCGGACAGAATCTCCCAAATGAGTACGGATATAATGATAGGCAATTTCCCTTGCATCTTCTTCAGTAACATCTACTGATGGAGTCTTACCTTGAAGAATAGATTTAACATTCTCAACAATAAAAGCAGGCTCAAAAGGCTCTCCATCGTATTTCAAGATTGTATCATCAACCGAAAAACCAGTTTCAGCTCTTAGATGTCTGGCAAATTGGCCTGTATAGTTAACCTCAATACAGACCGTTTTCTTACACTCATTTAAAATTTCTAATGCCTCTTTGCTATGAAAGGGCAACATATATTTAAAGTGTAGTTGATTAGTAGCAATGCCTTGCTCTCCAAGTATCTTTACAGCCTCCCCAATTACTCCCTTACAGGATCCCCATCCAACCAAAGTTACCTCGGCGTCCTTAGGACCCTCCAATTTAGGGGGCTCTAAATCCTTTAAAACCCCTTCCATTTTTCTCATACGCTTTTCCTGAATTTTTCGCCTGAGGGGTGGATTTGTGTATTCGTCACTGATTAGAATTCCTTCCTCATCGTGATCATCGCTGGGAGAAACGTGAACTGCGTTTTTAGTTCCCGGCAAGGCCCTTGGTGAGACTCCTGACTCTGTAAATGCATATCGTTTATAAGAGCCATTTTCTTTGTCCCACTCAGAAACTATTTCGCCTCGATCAATCGGCAAATCAAATCTTAGAGCATCCGTTTCAATTGTTTCAGGGTGTTCTGACAGAAGAAGATCAGAAATAATTATGACTGGTAACTGATATTTATCAGCCAAATTCAGAGCTTCAGCAGCGCTGTAATAAGCATCAGTAACATCAGAAGGTGCTACAATAACCCTAGGGAAATCACCCTGAGACGCTCCCATGGCCTGATTTAGATCCGCTTGCTCTGTCTTAGTAGGAATACCTGTTGAAGGTCCTCCACGTTGAACCGAAATAAACACTACTGGCGCCTCAATCATCCCAGCCATTCCAACAGCCTCAGTCATAAGAGCAAAACCACCACCTGAGGTCGCACACATCGATCTAGCGCCTGCTAAACCAGCACCAACAGCCATGTTAGCAACAGCAATTTCATCTTCACACTGTTTAACAACTATTCTACAACGATCCGCATGGGCAACCATCCAGTGAAGAATGGTCGACGCAGGTGTCATCGGATAGGCCGAATAAAATTTACAACCCGCACTAACAGCCCCTAATGCCATTGCCTCGTTTCCAGTAATAAAGGGGCGTCGCACATTAGAAAATTTCCAATCATAGCCTAAGGGAACAAATTTCTCTTTAGCATAGTTATATCCGGTTTTTGCAACCTGAATATTTTGCTCAACTACCTCTTGCCCTTTATGTTGAAAGGTATCTGCTAACACTTCAGCAATCTTTTCAAAATCTAATCCCAACAAGAAGATAGCAGCACCAAGAGATACAGTATTTTGCATTACAGGCAATGTCTTTCCTAACGGTTTTAACAACTCCTTTACAGGCATTGGCACTGACATCACCTGATCCCTTAGGAGGGATGAATCACAACTCAACTTATCAGAATTATATAAGATTGCTCCACCTGTCTCCACTTCTGGAGCATGCCGCTCAATAGTGTCTTGATTAAGTGCTATCAATAAATTTAAGTGGTCTCCATGGGAATAAACCTTCTCCTCACCCATTCTGACTCGCAACCATATATGACCCCCACGAATAATGGACTGGTAACTGTTATAGGCATACAAATGTAATCCCAATCGAGACCCAGTCTTAGCAAAGGTGTCACCGGTTTTATCTAAACCGTCACCTGCAGCACCACCAATACCCAAGGTGACTTCTTTCATATTCCTCCTTTGAAGCATCATGTATCAGCTTAACAAAATATGTTTTTTACAGTTTCTAATCAACACTTCTGATGATAAACAAAAGAAAACTTTAACTGGGTTCAAACCATTCAACCAGCTAATCTAAAACCAACTATTTGTTGACACCTCAAAAAAACTGGCACCAATTTAAATGCCAGTTTGCCTACAAAACCAATCTAAATCAGCTGAAGCATAGCAGAGATCTCTTGAACTCGGTAACAATAAAAACCTAAAAAATATTTAAACTACTTATTATCAAAGACTTAAAAATTAAAATAGCAATTATTTTAATCTCTACTTCCAGGAATTTCAAAACCATCTTTCAGCTAATAACGTCTTACGGAGTTGATGGGCTGATTCGGCAAGCGAAGGTTTCAGATAAGCAATTTCCTGAGAAGATCCCCGAGACAATGGGCCTTCATTTCCTGATTTGACTTTCACTGTCAAAAAAGTAGGTCCCTTTTGTTTCAATATGCTATCTAGTTTCTGTTCATACCTTTGTACGTCATCAAAATTATAACAATTCTTAAATCCTACTCCTTGCGCCAACATCGAAAAATCAATTCGATTGGCTGCTGGAATTGGCTGGTTACCTGTTATTTCAAAAGTTTCATTTTGGACTATAAGGAGAATAAGGTTTTCCGCTCGAGCCTCAACGATGGTAGCTAATGAACCTAAAGTCATCAACATACTACCGTCACCATTCAAACAAATTACCTTACGTTTTGGTTGAGCAAGGGCAATACCTAAGGCCAAATCGGCAGAGTGCCCCATTGCACTATCAGCAGATGCAAAATCAAGATTACTATTAGAATGTCTACCCCATGGACGAACAATGCTCATGGTAGTAACTACAATTGCATTTCCTCTTATTGAAACTAAAGGCTTCACAAGTTCCTCTTTGCTAAGCATACTCTCCTCAATTAAGTTCAGGTCATATTCTCTGTCACTAATAAAACTACGGGGGAGCCTAGTTCTTCTGATAGCTTAATGCTCGAGCTAATCTTTTTCGTGTCCTCTTCCCTACTAAGAAAATCAAACGGAAGCCCCCATGCTTTTAAAGTAGGTTCTGTAAACAAGGCAACAGAATCTAAGCTGGGCTGACTATACAAATGATCATTCTCTTTTTTGCAAAAATTCTCATTATTCTTCTTTGTCTTAGCATAACCTCGAAAAGTAACTAAGCATAATAAAGGGATTCTCATTCTCAAAGCAGTTCCTCTAAAACTATCTCCGCTCTCTAGTAATCCGGTGTTTTGAATTAAAATTATTGGCTTCTTTCCACCAATCCAAAGGCCACTAGCCAGAGCAAATGCTTCACCCTCTCGACTTACCAAGCGTAACTTAGGTTCATTTTTACTGTTTAATAAAGCAAAAAGAGTTGCCGAACAGTTATCGGGAAGTCCAACAATGTCGGTTACACCACAGTGCAGGAGTTCTTTAAGAATTGACTGGGCATTAATCATTCAAGGGCCTAGCAAAGCTAAGAAGGTTTCTAGG
The DNA here is from genome assembly GCA_964462735.1 of uncultured Acidobacteriota bacterium. Taxonomy (GTDB): domain Bacteria; phylum Acidobacteriota; class Terriglobia; order Versatilivoradales; family Versatilivoraceae; genus JAKUNG01. The sequence goes on from CAYWYX010000005.1 coordinate 35,881, forward strand.
TGGTTTAAATCATTACCATGCTATTCCATAAAATTTGATCAAACAAGTAACGGCTGCGGCTTATTTGAGCAGTTAAACAATACCAGAACTGTAGAGAGATAAAACTTTCTCAAGTACCTTCTTCATATTTTTCTAAGTCTATCAACATATTTCAGAGAAAAATAATAATAACTATACAATAATTAATGTAAGTGTCCCAATCACTAGACCTATTTAGAATAAGTATTTTCCCCAACGTCGAGGATTTAGATAAATCGGTTAGGAATAATTAGGAGATAATCATTTATGACAACTCCTAAAAAATCAAATCATTGTCGTTTAATCAACTAAGTTTTTTATCTTCAAGACACTGTTTTTAAACATTATTATCAAGATCTTTAAGAATTTTCCCGAACAGTTTTAACTACCTCTCTAGGAGGAACTCAATATGATTAATCTTAAAAATAAAGTGGCTCTTGTAACCGGTGGGGGCTCTGGAATTGGGAAACGCATTGCTGAAGTTTATAGTCAGGCTGGCGCATCGGTTAGCATAGCAGACATTAATCTCTCCAACGCTATAGAAGCAGCTGAAAGAATCAATTCAAAAGGTGGTCGAACAATCGCATGTGCTGTTGATGTAAGAAAAGAAAAAAGCGTATCTAAAATGATATCCCATACTCTTAAAAACTTTAACAACATTGATATCCTGGTCAACAGTGCCGGAAATGGTATTACTAAGTCTTTTCTGAAAACGAGTCTGGAAGATTGGGATAATATTCTAGCTGTTAATTTAAAAGGTACTTTTCTAGTAGGTCAAGCAGCAGCTCGTGAAATGGTTAGAAATAACTGGGGAAGGATTATTAATATCACTTCAATCGCTGGTCTAATAGGCATTCCAGGCAGATCGGCCTACGCAGCCTCTAAAGGAGGGGTAATTGCATTAACCAGGGTAATGAGTGTTGAACTCGGCACTCTAGGAATTACTGTTAATGCTATTGCTCCTGGACCAGTAGATACCAATCTAACCAGTAGAATGCATACAAAAGAAACACGTCAAGCTTACTTGAGCGGATCTCCACTAACTCGTTATGGAACCTTAGATGAACAAGCCGCAGCCGCTTTATTTTTGGCTTCTAACGACTCTAGTTACATAACAGGCCAAACCTTGCCGGTTGATGGTGGAATTAGCTCTTCCGGACCATTATTTTCTATTTAGAATAAATAGTTGATTTAAGAGATGTCCGGATATTCTAGAGGTTCTGTCAGATATTGTTTAAATTCTACCTGTTTACTAGTAAGATGGGAGTTAGTTTTTAACTTGCCTGGAGGCTTTATTACAATGCAAGGTTGCGTTTTCAATCAAAAACCCATTCCCTCAGAATTGATTGGTCATCTTACTGAAAGCTCTCTTAAACTTGATAATATAAATGAATTACAGCGTCGTCTTCGGGATGACGGATATATTTTTTTGCGTAATGCTCTTGACCTAGATGACGCATTTTCAGCACGGCAGGAAATTCTAGAAACCCTTGTTGATGTTGGTGAAATCAAAACACCAGCTATTGAAGGAATTTTTACAGGGAGTAGTCGACGTATAGAACGCCCAGAAGGACTGGGACCATTTTGGAAAGCAGTTAGCGAAGGTCAAGGAATTCGTCAACTTACCCATGGTAAACAACTAAAACAAATCATGACTGAACTTTTCGGCCAAGAAAGTCGACCCCACGATTACATTTTCATTAGGGTTGCACCGGTTGGCCGAGCTACTGGCCTCCACTATGATTATCCTTTTTTTGCAAGAGGGTCAGATCAAATATATACAGTTTGGATTGCGCTGGGAGCTATCTCTATTGAAGAAGGCCCTTTGATAGTGGTTCAAGATTCCACTACATTCTTAGATCTTATAAAAAGTTCTAGAGAAATTGACTACGATTCAACATCATCGCCTAAAGTAATGGTAAAAATGGACCCAATTTCTTTAGCTAAAGAACGTCAAGTTAAATTACTAACCGCTTCTTTTCAAGCAGGAGACATCGTAGTTTTCGGAATGAATACTCTCCACGGATCAATGGATAATAATTCTACTGTCGGACAGGTGCGGCTTTCATGTGATGTACGGTTCCAGCCAGCATCAGATCCCCTGGATGAGCGATATTTTGGTTCTGATCCAAAAGGCACAACAGGTATTGGCTATGCAGAACTGAATGGAGCCAAACCCTTGACATCTTCTTGGCATCAACGTTAATTCAAAGCCTCCAACTAATCACTTAGGCCAGAAAGACCTCATGTTTTTTGCTTATTTTCGTATTAATGTTCTTGTTTTAATTAGCTATATTTTGGTTTTGGACTACTTTGCCTCTCCTATTTTCGGTGAAGATTGGCCTGAATGGAGAGGTAAAGGACGTCTCGGAATTTGGTCTGAAACTGAAATTCTTCGAGAATTTCCTAAATCGGGCCTTAAGATAAAATGGCGACACAGTCTGGGGAGTGGCTACAGTGGTCCTGC
>CAYWYX010000005.1:38465-67179 GCA_964462735.1 uncultured Acidobacteriota bacterium
TGGAAAAAGAATTTTGTCCGTGAGTATGGAACCAAAGTTCCTGTCTGGGGAATGGTTGCCTCACCTCTAGTTGAGGGACCACTTTTAATTGCTTTAGTTGGAGGAAAAAACCAAGCTAAGGTAATGGCTTTTAATAAAACGACCGGTGAAGAGGTATGGCGAGCCCTAGATTCTGATTCAGAACCAGGTTATTGTCCCCCTATCATAATTTCTATTGGCGGACGTAAACAGCTCATAATTTGGCATCCTAGGGCTGTACTAGCCCTTAAGCCTCAAACAGGCAAGGTTTTGTGGCAGACCCCTTTTAGGGTTGACCGTGGTTTGACAGTGGCGACACCAGTATTTAATGGACTAAACTTACTGGTAACTTCATTTTTTAACGGTTCACTAATGCTTGAACTTAACGAAAGTTCTCCTGGTGCTAAATTAGTCTGGAAAGGAAAAAGTAATAGTGAAATTGAAACAGACACCCTCCATTCATTAATAAGTTCACCAGCAATCGTAGGAAACTATATTTATGGGATTGGCAGTTATGGTCACTTAAGATGTTTAAATGCGAAAACTGGAGAACGAATCTGGGAAACACTTGAAATTACGGGAGAAAAGGCTCGCTGGGCTAATGCTTTTTTAGTAAAAAATGAGAGTCAGTTTTTTATCAGTAATGATCGAGGAGAATTGATTATTGCCAAACTATCACCAAAAGGATATCAAGAAATCAGTCGCACTCAATTAATCTCCCCAACATCCGAGGCTGGAATTGGAAGACGTCAAGCTGGCGCGGTTAACTGGTCCCATCCAGCTTATGCTAACCGACACATCTTTGCCCGTAATGACAAGGAAATCATCTCAGCTTCACTAGAGGCCAACTAGGCTAAACAATTGCAAACTAAAAGAGATTTAAACCTAGAATAAACTTCTAAAAAAAAGCTCTTAGTTCTATCCTCAAAATTCAGAAAACAGTTTTTTTAAAGATATAATGATGGTAGAAAATCGAACTATTCTACCACTTCCAACTAGATTTTAACTTTCCATTGACTACCGAGGAATCTGGCCACTTGCCATTGAAAAGATCAACAATATTTTGGGCAGACTCAACTGCCATATCCTCAACTGAACGAATATCAATACCAGCTGTGTGATCAGTTGCTAGAACATTATCTAATTGAATTAGAGGATGTTGAGAATCGATTGGTTCTTGGACAAATACATCTAGTCCTGCTCCACCTAAATGACCATTCCGGAGAGCTTCGACCAAATCTTTTTCAACCACTAATCCTCCACGGGCAGTATTAATAAGAAAGCTGCCTTTTTTCATTTTTGAAATGTTTTGTCTATTGATTAAACCACGATTCGTTTCATTAAGAGGGACATGCAGGCTAATATAATCTGATTCTCTCAACAAACTATCAAGATCCACTAACTCTATCCTATGACGTCGGGCAAATGCTACATCAGGGAAAGCTTCATGTGCTATCAATCTCATGCTAAAACCGGCTGCCCTCACAGCAACGCTGCGACCTATTCGTCCTAATCCAATTAAACCTAAAGTTTTTCCACGAAGTGGTTGTGATGCTTCTCTAATCCAGTATCCTTGACTTATTTGATGGTTCCTTTGAATTAATTTTCGAGACACACCTAGTAACAATGCCATAGTGTGTTCGGCGACAGCCTCATGATTAGCTGTTGCAGTAATCGTTACTAGGATCTGTGCTTTAGTTACAGCATCCAAATCAATTTGATCAACTCCGACACCCCAACGAGAGACAACCCGAAGGTCAGGCAGTGCACTAACCACTCGATCACTATATGGTTCTCCACCCGCTATTGTTGCTGACACTCCGTTCAACACTTTTATAGTTTCATCTTCATCAACAAGATTTGGATTTTCTGGATACTGGACCGTGAATCCAGCTTCATGCAATAGGTCTACATGACGACCAGGTTTTTCATGTAAGACGTCCGTAAAAATCATCACTGTAGGCACAATCTTTCCTCCTAAAAATAATAAATATTAAAACAGCAGTAGCCTCAAGCTAAACTATTATGACATGATGTTCATATTCAATAATAGGCTCCTTAAATAGCTGAACGGCTCTTTGTCTAATCAAACGACCACGAAATATAACAGCAAATAACTATTTTCTAATCAAGGGGATTTATAATTTTACATTTCAAAAAACTAGTCTATTGATGATGAATTAAACTGTCGAAGAGGAGACCACTAAAAATCAATGAATGATATTGAGATTGCCCTCGGGGCCAAGCTAAGAAAGATCACTGATCTAGTTAAAGAAAAATTCCCAATTTTGGGAGATCACCTTGAACCCTATGGCCAATATAAAGCAAAGCTCTCATTTAAAAGCTTAAAGAACGTAGCCAACGCTAGAAACGGAAAACTAATTCTGGTCTCAGCGATGTCGCCTACTCCTGCAGGAGAAGGGAAAACCACTACTGTAATAGGATTGGGTGATGCTCTAAACAACATTGGCAAAAAAACCATTATTTGTCTACGAGAACCTTCTCTTGGTCCATGCTTTGGTATGAAAGGAGGTGCCACTGGTGGAGGTTATTCACAAGTTGTCCCAATGGAAGATATTAACCTTCATTTCACAGGAGACTTCCATGCAGTGAGTTTAGCTCATAACCTGTTGTCGGCTCTCCTAGACAATCACATTTACCAAGGTAATCGACTCAACTTTGACATAAGACGGATAACCTGGAATCGCGTAGTTGACCTAAATGACCGTGCTCTTCGTAAAATCACCGTTGGATTAGGAGGCGTTAGTAATGGTTATCCCAGAGAAGATCGATTCGAAATTGTTGTTGCCTCTGAAATAATGGCAATTTTATGTCTCTCAAAATCATTAGAAGAACTTAAAAACAGACTCGGTGAAATTACAGTTGGTTATTCCCGTCAGAAAAAACCTATCCAAGCAAAAGATCTTAATGTACACGGTGCCTTAGCTGTCATCTTAAAAGACGCGATTAAGCCTAATCTCGTTCAAACTTTAGAAAATAATGTTGCTTTAATCCATGGTGGTCCTTTTGCCAATATTGCTCATGGCTGCAATTCCGTAATTGCTACTTCAGTAGGATTGAAAATAGCGGATTACGTAGTAACAGAAGCTGGATTTGGAGCTGATCTAGGAGCAGAAAAATTTGTTGACATAAAATGCCGAAAAGGAGATTTTTCTCCCGCTCTTGTTGTAATCGTTGCTACTTTGAGGGCGATTAAATACCATGGTGGAGCTAGCAAAGATGCTTTAAGTGAGAAGGATCTAGAACATCTTGAAAAAGGTGTTCCAAACCTAGAAAGACACTTAAATAATGTACGAAATCACTTCGGCTTACCTTGTGTTGTGGCTCTTAATCAATTCAATAGTGATACCGATGAGGAAATTTTATTTCTGAAGAGAAAAATAGGTCACCACGGTGTTCCAGTGGTTGTTTGTAATCACTGGTCTCAGGGTAGTCAAGGAGCATTAGAACTCGCTAGAACAGCAGTAAATATAATTGACTCTACTCAAACTAACTTTAAGTTTGTCTATCAAGAGAACGACTCACTCTGGAAAAAGATTACCAAAGTTGCTACCAAGATTTATGGGGCTTCCGAGGTTGTAGCTGATACTAAGATTCGATCCAAGATTCAACAGTATGAAGATCAAGGGTTTGGACACTATCCCGTTTGTATTGCAAAAACACAGTACTCCTTTTCAACTGATCCTTTACTGAGAGGAGCTCCCTCTGGCCATGTCTTACCTATTAAAGATGTTCGCCTAAATACTGGAGCTGAATTCTTAGTTGTTATCTGTGGAGATGTCCTAACTATGCCTGGACTACCCAATACTCCTAATGCTCATCAAATTGATCTAGATGAAGAAGGACAAGTACGGGGTCTTTTCTGAGGTTAAATATGGCTAGAAACGGGACCGTCTGGTTACACTTTAAAGTCACTTTAGTTTGTCTATTCCAAGATAACTAGAGGAAAAAAATACGAGAGGCGACTTGGTATCATCAAGATCCAGTGCAACTACTTCTCCCAAAAACAAGCTGTGTGTTCCCCCATCATAAGATTGGGTTAATTGACAATCCAAATAAGCTTGAGTTCCCTCCAGAATAGGAGCTCCAGTAGTATCAGTGGTCCAAGAGATGCCTTCAAAACGATTGTTTTCTTTGTCTTTATGCCGTCCAGCAAACCGATCGGAAATTTCGGATTGAGTCTGACTTAGAATATTAACTGCAAAGATCTGACTTTTCTCGATCAATGGCCAAGAGCGGGTATCTTTAGCCACACTAACCATCACCGTGCATGGCTTTACTGTAATAGAACAGAAAGCATTACAGGTAAGTCCATGGATATCCTGACCTGAACTGGAAGTAACAACGGTAACACCAGTTACAAAGCGAGACATAATCTGACGAAATTGAGAAGAGTCTATGGAAGTTTGCATCAGTTAATCTTTCTGGAAAGTTCTTTCTAAACTAAATAAGATCACGAGCTTAGCACATTTCACTTTAAACTTCAGACAATAAAATGGAACAAAATATCAAATGAATTTTAAACCTAAATCAAAATAATTTTCAACTAAATAGACCAACCGAACTAAAGACCTATTTTTCTTCTAGTTCACAAGGCTGTTTGAATACAAAGCTTCATTGCAGGTGTAACTTCTTCAAAAATCGCTAGGATAGAATCCACAATGTCATTACCAGAGGACTGTAATATCTCATCTTCCTTCATTGAAAAATAAACCATGAAACTAGCCCAGTCATCCCCCGAGGCACTTTTCAATTTTTTACGCAAATGAAGCATAGTTGGAAAGCTTGATTTGGAGAAATATGAATTTTTAGAAGACCAGGACCCTGCCTGTAAAGTGAAGGACTCACGCAAAACCAAACGTTTTAGCTCTGTTTCCATTGGACTATTTGATCTTAGTAATTTGATCAGTCTATGCCAGTCCCAGTCAGTCTCTAAGTTAAATCGAGAACTCTTATCAGATTTTTTGAGGTACCCTCGCTCTACTTGTAAACCACATTTGAAAAGTTGTTCATCAGTATCAATCATTAAAAAGAACTTTGCACATCCGAAACTCACATTAGAAGAAATAGGTTTTGCTAGTTTATTAGCTTTAACTACATAACCAATCCATCTCCAATACACTCCCCTTCCCCAACGTTCAGTGACAAAAGGTTGCTGGAATCGAGATTCTAACTCTACCTTAAGAATGCGTGTAATTCGTTCATGGTCGCCGAGATTTCCAACACGGATCCCCCGGTGAAAGTCAAGAAAACTGGATTGAAATCCAACCATCTGCGATCCTTGAGCACGCTTCACCTATAGCTCCAAAAAAAAACAACTGAAATAGGTAAAATGGTCAAGACAAACCTAAACTATTAATTCCAAAAAGATTTCTTATTAGATATTTCAATTCAAACTTAGGACATGCCAACTGTTCGGCCAAAGCTGTCTTGATAAGTTTCTGGATCAATTCGAGCATCGATCAAAGTGGTATGCTCAGATTTTAAAGATTTTTTCAATGCTACTTCAAAATCCTCTGGATTATTAACTGTAACTCCATTCAGACCAAATGATTTGGCCAAATCCTCAAAACAGACCGGATGAAGATCTAAACCATGAGACTCGAGATTACGGAGTTTCTGTCTGGCTTTCATTGTGCCAAGCGCTTGATCATTCATTATAATCAGTGGTACAGCAACACCAGTGCGCGCCAAAACTTCTAACTCTCCTAAGCGCATTAATAAACTGCCATCACCACCTAAGCCAATCATTGGTCGATTGGGCTCAGCAAGTTTAGCCCCACAAATAGCTGGGATTGTCAGACCCATAGTTCGTCCACCAGAGGTTCCGAAATAGGTTCCAGGCTGATCTACACACCACAAATGTTCTAGCATACAGACAAAGACTCCCGTTTCAGAAAAAAGAATCCCATCTGATGGCAAAACTTCCTGGGTAATTTTAATGATGTCTTGTGCCGTAAAACGCGCATTGCTTGGACGTTTAAAAGAGGAAAGAATATTCTCTCTCAATCCTTGAGTTTTGTCAGGATTAAAACCTTTTCTTGGTTGGGATAGTAGGGACTTCAGGGCATCTTTAAGATTACCATTAACTCGAACAGATGGCTGTTGTGATAGTGAACGATATTCTGAACGGCCCAGGATTTCCGCAGTTGGAAGACTTGAATTCCATGGAACGTGAGTCATTAAATCATCAACACCAACCAAAAGAACTGCATCACACTCATCAAATACCTGGGACTCAACGATGCCCGGAGTAAACTGGCCAACATAGACACCCGCCCAATTTTTGTGGGATTCTGGAAATACTCCACGGGCTTCCATAGTCACTAGAACGGAAGCATTTAAATTTTCAACTAAATCAACTAGTTCCTTACAAGCATTTTCCCTATCAACATCAGCACCTGCCATTACCACAATTTTTTCATGGTTAGAAAGAAATTCTTTGCAGGCAATAATTTCACTTTCCTTTATAGAAGAAGAAGGTGTCTTAGATCGAGATGGAAGAGGCATACCACAAGCCGCCTCTCCAAGGTTTGCTGGGAAATTCAAGAGACTCGGTCCAGGACGACCATCCTCAGCAAAAAAAACAGCCTCTTGAACTGATAAAGGCGCATTTTCAGTAGAAAGAGTTTGACGATAGCGCTCTATACCACTAAACAGGCTTAACTGATCACAGTGCTGTGCCATTCGATACTTTGCACTTTCAGGAGGACAAGTTTCACAAATTGCTACCATTGGGACTCTTTCAAAATGGACATTAGCAGCTCCACCCACTAAATTAGCAGCACCCACTCCCCGAATGGTTAGAGCCAGACCAGGCGTACCTTTCATCAGTCCATAGTAGGCTGCCATAATGGCAGCAGAAGACTCATGATTCACACTAATGAAATCAACTCCCATTTTTCGACCAGCTTCCATTAAATCTAAGGGAGAACCTCCTCCAGGAATTCCAAAAAAGTGCCGCAAGTTTCGATTTCGTGCTTCTGAAATAATCAGTTCAGCAATCGTCATGATCTTATCCTTAACAATCCATTAACATTAATTTTAAATATTAAATAGGTAACCCTGAATCCTCAGAGTATAACTGCCGTATTATTTTGAAGAGATAGCATTTGTCTCATTTTTAATACCCTTTGTAAAGATGGTTGAAAGAATATCTATAAAGGATATTAGAAAATGATAATGAGTTACTTGACCGTTTCTAACAAAATAACTTAGGATCATTCTGTACTATAAAAATCAACTTGGAAAGGGTCACTCTGATGAAAGCTTTATATCTTAGTCCATTAATAATCTTGATCTTTCTTTGGCAATCTGTCTTACAATTCCCTTCTGACAGACATCAAAAATGGTTAAACCATACTCTTTTTAAAGACTTTTCTCCGGGTCATTCTGAGGATAGTGGGTTAAATCTCTATGTCACAAGATCAGGATCAATACGTATGATCAATATGCTGGATTTTAATAATGATAGTTATCTGGACATATTTGTACCCCAGGATCACAACCAAGTTGAAAATGAAGATCTTCTTATATATTGGGGAAGTAAACAAGGGCCACAATCAATCCTCCCACCCCTACCTAAACAACAACCACTCGGCCGACTGCTGCGTGGAATCAATTCTCGAAAACAGTTGGCCACTAGATTACCTAGCAATGGAGGTGGCCCATCACTGATAGTTGACCTCAACAATGATGGGTATCAGGAAATTGTTTTCTGTAACTTCATTCATAATTATACGGTTTATATGAATGCTATAATTTATTGGGGCAGTATAGACGGATACAGCCCTACAAAAACAACTAAGCTTCCAACCCTGATGGCTGCATCATTAGAAGCTGCTGATCTTAATCAAGACGGCTATCTTGACCTTGTCTTTGCGAATAATGGTACCGAGGGTGGAGATCGTCATGGATATTTCCGTCACCTTGAATCTTATATTTATTGGAATGGACCTACTGGCTTCAGTGTAGAACGAAGAAGCTCCATTCCAACAATCAGCGCTATTGACTGCGAAACGGGCGACCTTAACGGAGACAATTATCCAGATCTGATTTTCTTAAATAATAATTCGAAGGAAAGAAGTGTTTATCTTTATTGGGGTGGATCTGAAGGTTTCTCGAAGGACCGGCGAAAGGTTTGGAACTGGGAAGAAAGTACAGGGATTGAATTGGCAGATCTCAATCAGGACGGCATACTTGATCTAGTTTTAATCGGAAAAAATCAACTTGCACAGATTAAACTGGGAACTGGAACAGGATTTAGAGAAGAGTCTTGGCGAGAACTACCTGTCGAAGGGGCTGAGTCTTGTACCATTTCTGATTTAAACAAAGATGATTTTTTGGACTTAGTATTTCCCAACAGAGACAATGAATTTTCCTTCATTTACTGGGGAAATAAAAACGGACCCTCAAAAGAAAATAGGATCCAGTTACCTACGCTACACGCAACAGATGCCACCCAAAGAGATTTCAATAATGATGGTTGGATTGATGTAGCATTTTCTAACGAACATGACGGGAAAAGTTTTGACATAAATTCTTATATTTATTGGAATAGTCCAACTGGTTTTCATGCAGCTCATCGGCGTGAACTCCAAGGTTTTGGAGCAGTTAGTTTAGCGGCTGACGACCTCAATCAGGACGGCCATCAGGATTTGGTTCTCATCAACCAAAACTCAGGAAATCGCACTTCCCTTGATTCTTTCATTTATTGGGGAAATCCTCACCATCATTATTCTGCTTCCGCCCTATCAACATTCCCCAAATCAATGTCAGTTCCAGCCGTTGCTGATCTCAACCATGATGGTTGGATTGATATTGCATTTCCACACGGATTAATCTACTGGGGTAATTCTAACGGTTATCATCTAAAACAAAGTCAACAATTACCTGTCATAAAGGGCATGGGAGCTGCCACTGCAGACCTTAATCGAGATGGTTATCTGGATCTTGTCATTACTTCAGGATTTCGTTCTTCACCAACTGCTTTTATTGTGTGGGGCAATGGTAAGGGTTATGACTGGAACCACAAAAGTCAGCTTAAGTTGAACGTACTTGGGCCCCAAAGCCCAACGATTGCAGACTTTAATAAAGACGGATTTCTTGATTTAATTGTTTCTGATGTAGACAGCAAGCAAGTAGATCTTTTCTGGGGAACATCAGCAGGTAAGTTTAGTACAGACCACTATACCTCACTTCAGATTCAACAATCCTCCACAATTGAAGTTGCAGACTTGAATGACGATGACTGGCTAGACCTCATTGTGGGTGGAGGCTGGGATACTGCGTTGTTTGGACGCCCAACCGATCATGTGTCAATTGTTTGGGGAAGCTCCAAAGGGTTTCAAGAGGATAATATTCTCCGTCTAGAAGGCTATGACCCCTTAGAACATGCTGTGGCTGATCTTAATAAAGATGGTTTCTTAGACATTGTGATGAGTAACTATCATGCCTATTTTACTAGAAGTATACCAGCCTTTATCTATTGGGGGGCAGCAGATGGTACCTATACTGAATCCCGACGAAGTGAAGTACCTGCTGAATCTTCTGGAGCTCTAACAGTGGCTGATTTCAATCAAGATTCTTGGCTTGATATTGTGGTTTTTAATCATTTAGACAACGGTGATCACAGTACTGGCTCCAACATTTTTTGGGGTGGCCCTGAAGGTTATTCCTACTCTCGGCGCCAATGGATACAAACCTTTGGACCTCATTTTGGCGCAAGGAGAGATATTGGCAACATTTATGATCGAAAACTACAGGAAAGTTTTGTCTCGGGGCCAATTTTGGTACCAGCTAAAGTCAGACCAAGTCGCCTGCGCTGGGATGCAACCACACCGCATGGTACTGGTGTTAAATTCCAGATACGAACTGCCCAATCCAAAAAAGATTTAGAAACTAATAGCTGGATAGGACCCAATGGCATCAACAGTTTTTTTAAGGAATCCGGCGAGATTATTCACTCATCAGATAACTACCGATGGATTCAATATCGAGCCACGTTGACTACACCTAATGCTGGAAGTACACCCATACTAGAAGCTGTATACATCGACGTCAGTTCAGCAGGTATACAGTAGCCTTATCCAGTTAATGCGTGACAATTGAGTCTCACTCAGTCCAGGCATCCCTAAAAAATCGTAGGGCGTTACCGCTCAAAATGCCTAAAACCTCCGACTCAGAATACCCAGCCTTATTTAAGACTGAAGAAAAATCCTGTAAATCACTGATTGTATCAATGTCAGTTGGCGCAATTTCAGCTCCGAAACCTCCATCCAAATCGGTTCCGATGGCAATGTTTTCCAAAGAACCTCCAGCAAGATTTTTAATGTGTTCGATATGAGGAATCAGCCCATCCATTCCATACTTTGATACATGAGTATTTTTATCTGGAGGATTTTCCCATTCTATTTCTGGATCAATAAAGTGTTGGCAAAATACCATACCAATGACACCCCGACGCCGAATTATTTCTTGAATCATTTCGTCAGTAAGATGTCGCTGTCCCTTTACCACAGATCGGCAAACACAGTGTGAGGCCATCACTGGTCCATCCCAAATTTCTAGGGATTCCCAGACAGCCTGATCAGCCATGTGAGTAATGTCCAAGATCATTCCAGCATCACGCATTGCTTTATAAAGATCTTTAGCAGGTGGTTTTAAGCCACCAACAGTATTAGTTCCATGGATATAGGTATTGTGGCCAAAATGAGCAGGTCCTACCACCCTTAATCCAGCATCCCACCAAAACTTTACATCCTTTGGATCAATAATAGGGTCTGCACTTTCCATAGAAAGGATGTGATAGATTGGGGTCTGGTCTGTTGGATTTTGCCATGCTTCTTCTGCCTCTTCTAAGTCGATCAGTGATCGGACAGATTTAATTTGACCTTGTCGCTCCATGATCTGGTAGAAAGCTAGATGCCCACGTCCCATGGCAATTGCCTGTTCTTGTGTCCTCATTCCATCCCGCATTGCTCCTGCTCTTGATTGTATACGGGACATGATAGTACTCAGCATCAAACCTATCTTTCCTTTGCGCATTTCTGGAAAGGTGACTGTGCAGCTACCAACACTATAATCAGATGCTACTTGAGGAGGCTCACTAGATTCTTGATGACGCACTTCATGGGCAGTTAAGGTAAGATCTCGATTCCAAAAAATAGCATCCCAAGCTAGGTCAAGATGCAAATCTATAATTAACGGCTGAGGCATTTCATTCTCCAATATTCATTTAGTTATAAGCTACTCTCTAGGATTTTTACAAATTCTCACACAAGATTAAGAGTGATGCAATTAAGACCTGTACAATCTTTAATTAGAAGAATTATTCTATGCATTATAATTGTTAACTAAAACTCTAATCATCTAGTACTCGTGGAGGATTTATTGCTATATTTCTTATTATTGTAGTCAACAAAAGTTAATTAAGAAATTACGCTTAACGACTTTATCAAGAATAGACCGGGAGGCATAAATTTGAAAATTACTGACCTGAGAGTTTTTCATACGAGCGGGGGCCATGCAAATTGGATTTTCGTTAAACTCTACACTGATGAAGGAATTACTGGAGTAGGTGAATCCACCATGGAACGTCATGACGCAGTCATCATTCAAGCTCTAGAATCTTTCAAGGACTTCTTGATTGGTCAAGATGCCCACCAAATCGAATACATTTGGAACTCTTTATATAAACAGACCTTCTGGTATGGTCAACTTATTAGCCTCACTGCCTTAAGTGGAATTGAACAGGCTCTCTGGGATATCAAAGGTCAAGCCCTAGGGGTTCCGATTTATGAACTCCTTGGTGGAAGACTAAGAAACGAAGTTAGGGTCTATTCAAATGCGTGGGCATTTCAGGAAGTTGTAACTGAAACTAAGCCAGAAGATACGCCAGAATCAATTGCTAATCGGGCTCAGGATATGGTTTCCCAGGGCTTCACTGCCATGAAGTGGGATCCTTTTAGAAATGGTGGACAAGTCATCTCTAAAAGTGAAGAGAAGTATGCAATCAATTCAGTCATGGCAGTTCGAGAAGCTGTAGGACCCGATATAGATCTATTAATAGAATGTCATGGACGATTCAATGTCTTTAGTGCTATTCGTATGGCTCAAAAATTAGAACCTTTTGATCCATTCTTCTACGAAGAACCTATTCCCCCTGACAACATTGATGCTATGGCTGAGGTACAGCGGTCCATTAATCTTCCTATAGCCACTGGCGAACGCCTTTATACAAGATGGGATTTTCGTCCACTTTTGGAGAAACAAGCAGCCAGAGTGATTCAGCCCGACATCTGCCATGCTGGTGGAATTTTGGAGCTCAAGAAAATAGCTGCTATGGCTGAAACCTATTACGTGAGCGTTCAACCTCATAACTCAAATGGTCGTATTTCAACTGTGGCTAGCCTACAGCTAGATGCTTGTATTCCAAACTTACTGATCCAGGAATTTTTCTATCCTTATTTAGAACGCTACAACCAAATTTTAACGGTACCTTTAGAATATCAAGACGGACATCTAAAAATTCCTCGAGGACCAGGCATGGGAACTGATATTAATGAAAATGTTATTGAACAATATCCTCCTATGGATTTACCTCATACTGCTACCTGGATGGGATCCTATTGGTAAATGATTAAGTAATAGTGGTGTGCTCTTGACTAGAAACCAACTTACTTTTATATTTTAAAAAACTAAGACAGAGGCGATGATTAGTAAAAAGAAATGTCGCAAGCCTAAAAATTTTATTTAATACTTCGTAATACAATTGTCAGTTTTTATCTGATTTTTGAGGGGGAGATAATGAGAACTACATGGAGTTTCCATACCGCTGGTGCTATCCACTTTGGGATTGGGGCTACTGAACAGTTAAGTGAAATAGTGAAAGAACTTAAAACTAAACGCGCTCTTTTGGTAACTGATAAAAATATTGTAAAGGCTGGTTTAGCTGATCATGTCCAATCTAAATTGAGTGCCGGTGGCATTCAAGTAAAAGCCTTTGATGGTGGTGAACCAGAACCCTCTATTCAAGCCCTTCTTAACTGTTATCAATTTGCCGCAGAGTGGACTCCTGACCTCCTAGTTGGATTAGGTGGAGGAAGCAACATGGATTTAGCCAAGGTTGTTGGTGTACTTCTTACCTATGGCGGCACTCCTCAGGATTATTTTGGTGAAGGCAAGGTCCCAGGGCCAATAATGCCACTAATTGGTATCCCAACCACAGCAGGTACTGGTTCAGAGGTGACACATGCAGGAGTTCTAACTGACACTGAAAACAACATCAAGGTTGCTGTTGCTAGTAACTATTTACGCCCTAAAGTAGCTATTGTTGACCCTCTTATGACGGTTACTTGTCCTCCAAAAGCAACAGCAGATAGTGGCATTGATGCTTTAACCCATGCAATTGAAGCATACATGGCAACAGACAGTTCTGATCTTGAAGTTCCTGCTGGGGAAATTTCTATTTATCAAGGTCGAATGCCCCTGGGCAACTGTCTTGTAGAGTCAGCCGTTCCTTTAATCGTCCAACATTTACCCAATGCAGTTAACGATGGTAAAAATATAAAAGCCCGTGAGGGTATGCATTTGGGGGCTTTGATTGCAGGGATGGGTTTTAGTAACGTTGGTGTTGGAGCAGTTCATGCCTTGGAATATCCAATCGGTGGTGCAGTTCATTGTTCTCATGGCTGTGGTAACGGATTACTCTTGCCCTATGTGATGAAATTTAATAAACCTGTCAGACTGGAAGCATTGGCTAGACTAGCTGAACTAATGGGAGTTAATGTCGAGGGACTAACCCAAGAAGAAAAGGCTGATGCAGCGATTAATAAAGTTCGTACTTTAAGAAAAGAAATTGGAATTCCTGACAAACTCAGAGAAATTGGTGTTCAAGAAAACCAACTTCGTTCTTTTGCAGAAATGGCCTTAAACATTAAACGACTCATGCGTAGCAATCCCCGATCACCAACAGTAGAGGATTTGGAAGAAATTCTTAAAGATGCTTACTGATTTATCGGTAAGATTATGGAAGCGATTTTAGATAAGTTCCTGCAAAGGATGACCCATAACATCATTAATGGAGTTAGCGATATAAAGAGGACGACCGCCTGGATTAATATAATCCTTGGTCCAATCAATGCCCATCGCCTTGTAGATGGTTGCAAAAAGATCACCCATAGTAACCATCCGATTAGCCACCTGAGCACCCTGATCATCACTAGCACCGACCACTGTACCTCCCCGAATTCCACCTCCTCCTAATAATAGTGACCAGCAGTCAGGGTAGTGATCTCTGCCATTGTTAGCGTTGAGATGAGGTGTACGACCAAACTCGCCCATTGCAAGAATAATTGTTGATTCCAGAAGTCCTCGCTGCTCTAAATCTTCCAACAAAACTGAAAGTGTCTGGTCCAAAACTGGTGCCAATTTATCACGGAGAACTAGGTCATTATCCTTATGGGTATCCCAACTGTTATGGGTATAACCAGAAGCCGTGACGAAACGGCAACCAGCCTCAACTAGGCGACGCGCTAAAAGAGCACTCTGACCAACACGGGTTCTTCCATAAGCATCTCTAATTTGGTCTGGTTCTTGAGAAAGATCAAAAGCTTGTTTCACCGCTGGTGATAAAAGCATTGCTAAGGCCTGTTCAGAAAAGCGATCCATTTTATTAAATTCAGCATGCTTTTCTTTTTTTCGAAATCTCTGATCCACAATTTTCAAGAAGGATTTTCTATCCTCAATATCAGTAGCTGTCAAACTATCTGGCAAAGCTAAGTCTGGAATTGTAAATTCCTCCTGACTAGGGTCCGGTAGAATAAGCGGATCATATTCTGAGCCTAAGAAAGCGGAACTATAGGCATCCATATAGGAAAAGAAGTCTGTCTGGTGATGCTGCGGAACCATAATATAAGGAGGAATATTTCTGCGAGAACCCAGCTCTTTGGAAATAATTGAACCTAAACTAGGAAAACTCAGAGCTGGATTTGGACTATGCCCAGTCATTACATAGTGGGTACCTTGAGGGTGATTGTTCTCCTCCGTATGCATTGAGCGAACAATGGCTAGTTTATCCATGTTTCTAGCAATTCTCGGAAATAACTCAGAGATCTGAATACCATCGATCTTTGTCCGGATTGCTTTAAACTGACTGTGGGGTTTGGGATCCCAAGTGTCAATTTGAGAAGGACCTCCTTCTAAAAACAAGAGGATACATGATTGAGCCTTCTTGACTGACTGCCCTCCAGAAGGAGTGGTAGCTAATAATTTGAGATGCTGAGCCAGATTTAGTCCCAGAAAACTCAACGAGCCAATCTTTAAAAAATCACGCCTTTGCTGGCGACAAGGGTAAAAAGTCTTCATATCGTAACCGTCTAATGATTATAAGTGAACTCACGGGATGCAAGCAATCCCCAAGTTAAATTCTCTATCCCTTTTTTAGGTGAGGAAGCTTTCTTTATTAAAACTCCAAGCTCACGATATTCTTTAGTTGTTGGGTATCTGGAAAAAGCTGCTAAATACAAATTTTCAATTATTTGTCTGTCAGAGGCTCCATTTTTCAAAAATAAATCAACCCTTCCTCCTTTAGCTGAAATCTTAGAACCATAAGTTGAACCAACTAGGAGGTGAAGCGCCTGCCTAAGAGTAGCTCTGCGATCTCTCCAAGGCATATTGTCTCGACTGATTGGTCTTCCAAAAACTTCCAAAAATTGGGACGGAGTTACTTCTGGAACTAAATGAATTGCTCGAGTCCCAGTCGGCTCAGATCCTCCGCCAACATATTTATGCACCGGGAAAATTTCCGGGACACCGGTAACCTGTGAAATAGCATCTAGCAATATCTCTGCGTCTAATCTGCGAGGGAGAGCCCTAGAATAATTAACCTTGTCTTCCTCATTCGTTTTATTTAGATCACTTGATAACTGGTAGGTTCGAGATTGAGTAATTACTCTCATCAAACGTCTAATGTCGTAACCGCTGCGACGAAATTCTGATGCCAAAGCATCTAATAGTTCAGGATGAGTTGGAGGATTACTCGGCCTAAAATCATCCACAGGCTCTACTATACCTCTCTGGAAAAAGTAGGACCAAATCCGATTAACAATGGCCCTGGAGAAATAAGGATTGTTTGAAGAAGTCATCCAATTTGCTAATTTTCCTCGAGGATCACCAACCAACCGATCAATAGAGGTTCCATCCAAAAACTTAGGCGAAACTTCCTCCCTGCGCCGAGGGTGAATTACCCGAGAACCTTCTGGGCGTTCCTCATTTCCAGCAGGGTCATCGAAAAATACCGATCCATTTCTGATTCGGGTTAACTGTCCATAGAAGGAAGTAAGTCCCCAAAACTGATCTTGTGCCCATGGTTCATAAGGGTGATCATGACATTGAGCACAATCTAACCTTATTCCCAAAAATACTCTAACATCCTCACCCATTTTCTCATGAGGAAGCATCATCTCTCCAGAAACAGACTTTATGTAGTGGCGGGTTGCTCCAGTGTTGCCCTGACCTGCAATACGTTCCCGTGCCATTTGGTCATAGGGTTTATTTTGAACTAAGCTTTGTCGAATCCATTTTTTATAGGAGTAGGCATTTCGATATACCACCCGAAAAAAGTCAGCAAAACGAAAAGTCCAATAATCCACGAATTCAGGTGAATCTAGTAACTGCTCAATTAACTTTCTTCGTTTTCTAGGGTCTTGATTAACTATGAATTCTCGTACTCGTTCAGGAGGGGGCAGCATACCTGTCAAATCAAGACAGACTCGACGTAAGAATTCTGAGTCGTTGGAAATACCGCTTGGAAGAATATGTAACCTTTTTAACTTGGCGAAAATATATTTATCAATGAAATTCTGTTTGGAAATCTCCGGATAATCTAATAATAACTGTCCAATCACTCCACACTGAACATGGACAATCTTTCCTAAAGTTCTTACTGTTACCAGTGTTTGTCCCGGATTAACAGCCTGAACAAAACCATCAGCAGTTACATTAGCTACTTCAGGGTTGCTAGACTCATAAAGTACTTCCGGGGTTAGATCTTCAACCCGACCATCAGTAAAATGACCCATCACCAAAAGTTTCCGTTTTACACCTGGTTCCATGATGATTTCTTTAGGGAACACTTTGAGTTGCTCTATCTGAGGAGAGATTGCTAGTTGACTATCTGATGCGTATCTTCCACCCCGACTGATCCAATCAAGTAAAATCTTGTAATCATCTGAGTCTGTTTCAAATCTCTGACCTCCGCCATGGGGTACAGCCATAGTTGGTTTTAATAGCAGCAAACTTTGTTTTGGATTAGGAAGATTTATTCGAGGTTGAAATGGTTCTAGTGCTTTAGGAGATAGAACCTGGTAAATGCCACCTTTTACGGTCCAGCGATAATCTTCTTGAGGATTAATACCATTTAGAGATAGTTTAAACCCACCACGACCTTTGACTCCCCCATGGCATTCACTGCCATTACAACCATTTCGAGTAAAAACTCCAACTATCTCTCTAGGAAAACTAAATGATTTTTCTAGGTCTGTATTTTTAATAAAAATTGGTGCAGTTAGCCGCTGGCCTGCAATATCAGCCCTCAACGTTAAATGACCATTGGCTTTACTTGTCAGACGTCCGCGTTTACTGACCTGAGCTAATTGACCATTTGAAACACTAAAGATACACTCTGAGGTAATATCAACTTCCAAACCTCTGTGATCCCGAGCCAAAACTAGAAATGACTGAGTTGCATTCTTTCCCTCTAAAATAACTTTTTCCGGCAAAAGAGTAACCTCTTTCAATCCTTCTGCTTGGTTCAGTCCAACAAGTCTAGAAGCTTTGACTGAATCATTAACCTCTTCTCCAAGCAATCTTCCAGTTAATATTACAATCACTCCAACAACCAAAAAAAAGGGAATGAAAAATTGACTTAAACTTCTCATTATTTTCTTCCAAAAATTGATGTTTATAACTAGAGTATTTTTAGATTTACAACTGTTGAAAAATTAATTCTGGAACTTTCAAAATAATCTATGGGGTAGTCACCATTAATGGCATTTCACCAACCAATAATTTAGATCCAAGTCTATTATTTAAAACAGGCTGAGCCCAAACCTTTACCATAAAAGGCATTTTAGTAATGGGCGCTGCTGGATCTGCCCTTAATAAAATAATCACATCATTGACAAAAGCTGAAAAATTTTCTTGGCGTTCAGTAGTAGGTCCAATTGGTTCCTTGGGTTCCACTGTCGTAGCAGTTAAGGTTCTCACACCTGGAGGTAGTCCTTCAAGAGAGAAAGCAACATCACCAGTAAACCCTTCTTCTAACCCGGTAGTAACCTTAATCTTTTTGACTTGGTTCAAAACTAGATTTACCCGGTCCTCTTCTAAATTAAGCTCTCCAATATGAGGAATCTGCCCACGAACCATGAGTTGATACTTGAACCCAGAACCTCCTTTCTGAGAAGTAATATCTCCTATCTGAAGATAATAACTCCCCCCAACTGCAAATTTCACTATCATCTTAGCTTCCAAAGATTCAAAAAAAGATAAGGAGGTTATTCCACAATTCCCCTTATCCGAAAGATGTTGTTTCAAAAGTTCTATTAGAAAAATAGGATCTTGTCTAGTAAGTGCGATCTTCCTATGTTTGTTGTTAATTAACTCATGACCTTCAGAATCTAAAACTTTCAGACTGGGGCTAAAAGCCGAAGGAGTTACGTTGGGAGTCTCAATTTCAAAGACTAGCGACCGAGCTTCTGAAAGTTTAAAACGATATAAATCTATATCCCCAGGATTTTCAATCGTTCCAGTTATCAGAGAGGGTAACTTCAAGGTCACAGCTTGTACTTGTCTACCATTTGGCTCTTTTTCATCAGAAACTACAGTAACATCATTATCTGTAAACATTGGAGGACCAGAATTTTCGGGATCTTGAAGACTGTCTGTTGACTGGGGCAATAATTGATTATCATTCGATTTCTGAGATTCATGTTTTCCAATTCTGATTGTCCGGGACCACAGGTCATCAATCCTAGTTGGTGTTAATTTTCTAGTGTACTTACGCTCACTCCATTTAGGAACTCTATCATGTTGAAACCATTCAGCTTGTCTTAAATAAGAGTCAACAGCAGTAATTTTTAGTTGATAAATAAAACTGGAATCAGACTTACCATAAATCGATCCTATAGCAACTATGTAATGACCAGCTTTGTTGAATCGATGCCTTGTCTGTCTTAGGCTTCCAATTTCAACCTTTTGAGCCCTCCTATATCCTGTCCCTTGATTAAATTCAAGTTGAAGAAGGCTCTCGCCCGATAGCCAACTGCCCTTATTATCATACAATCGAATAGTCGGTTGAAATGTCTCTGCCACCGTAAACAGCTGAAATAATAATTCCTCATTAGAAGATACTGTGACTGAATAATAGTTAACTTCACCAGGCTGATCAATGGCGCCATTGATAGCAACTGGATGTTTTACAGACCTAGATTGATGAGGCACTCGATTAGAATTACTAGATTCTTGAATGATTCGCTCTCCATTGACCACAAAGGTCACTGGATTAGATACACCTCTTTTAGAAACTAACCGGAGAGAATAAATTCCAGTTTTAGCTTTTGAACTAATCTCCAATTTGACTAGAACACGTTGTTTCTTTTGGTTTTTCTTTGTTTCTGATGTCTTTGAATTATCGTCGACTGAAATCTCCTGAACATCTAAAACCTTTCCCCACAAACCTTCTTTTGGAGACCAGACCGCATAAACCCCATCCAAGAGCTTTCCTTCAAATCTGACTTTGATGGATGAGCCTTGTTCACCACCCATAGGAAAAACCCAGTCAATCTTTGGTTCAGTAGGATCTTGAGACTCGGGTACTTGAGCAATAGACTTGACGGTAAAAACCAGAACTATTGTTATCGCAAGAGAGACTTCACAAATACTTCTAATACTACTGTACACAAAACTATTTTTTAGAACATCATCAGTCAATTCAACACCCACTTTATTTTGATACGAATATTTACTCCACTCAGATTTTTCTTAATCCAGTCTACTAGATTCTCTTAGATTTCCGCATGGGTTTTTGTTATATCCCCAATCTTTAGACGATCTTCGGATAAAACAGGTCTTAAAGGAAGACGAACTGGTCCTCCTGCTCTTCCAAGAAATTCAAGTGCCACCTTAATACCACTCACATGGTAACCCGGTTTGACACTACGTACTTTAGCCATTGTATTAATTCTACTGTCTAGAATATTTTTCATCTGTTTACCTCTCCCTAATATGCCCTGTTGCCAAAATTCCCGACAGGCTTTAGGAACAAAAGTTGCAACAGCTGAAGTAGTTGCCTTAGCGCCTACCGGAAGAGCATGCAATGCGTGCCCTTCTCCACGGGCAACCCACACCAAACGCTCCTCAACTAGTGATCCAAGAGATTTCCCCATACTAATGCCACCACTGGAATCTTCAAACCCAATGACATTGGGAAGGTCTGCAAGTTTCTTAAGGACATATGGCCAATACTTCTCTCCGCCAGTTGGGAATTTATGACCAGAAACTGTGGCGAGAACCACACCAATATCAATGGATTCTATTATATCCTTGAAGTATCGAATTATTCCCCCATCATATTCTGGAATCCAACTCCAATAAGGAGGGGCAAATAGGAGAATTGCATCGGCACCTGCTAGTTGAGCATTCTGAGCCATCTGCTTTGCCGTACTGTATCCTCCACAGGCACCAACAACTACAGGCAGTTTTCCTTGTGCACCAGAAACAGCTGCCTTGGCCATCTTTCGATGTTCTTCCATATTAAGTGAAAAAATCTCACCCATTCCCCCTCCAACTACAATGGTCATATTTTCAGCTTCTGCTTTAGCGTGTAAGGCAATATTACGGGAAAGACCTTCATGATCTAACTGACCATTTTTTAAAAATGGAGTAACCATAAAGCAATGAACACCCTGAATATCTTTTCTAAGCTGATCCATGTTAAGGGATTTTTTGCCACTGGATTTAACTAATGATTTAGTAGAAGGTCTGTTGGAGCAACCTTGGAGTGTTAGCGCACTTGTTATTATACTAAACTTCTTAAGAAGGGACCTACGACTAGAGGTCAGCATTATTTTAACTCCTGATAATTTCCTGTTAAATGTTCATGTCAGCTTTAAGAGAAATGTTATCATTGCCTGAGTAGCTAATACAATCCTGATTGACTTGTAATTACTCTGTATTTGTACCCAATTGTTTCAAGATCTCAGTCATTATTATATTTGTTTAGAGAGAAAAAACGTAATGAGACACATCAAAAAAAGGAGTGCTTTGACTGTGTTTGTTTTGGTTTCTAGCCTATCAATCATTCTAACTTTGAGCTCTTTTAAGGGTTCAGAAACCATTTTTTCACTGCGTGTAAAGGGAGAACGCCTAGCAAAACACATAATAGAACTGGGTGCAATTGGGAAAGACCTAAAAGGAGTTACTCGTTTAGCTTTTACTCAAGCAGATATCCTTGGAAGAAACTACGTTATTGCTCGGATGAAAGAGGCTGGCTTAAAAGTTAGGATCGATCCTGCTGGAAACATCTTAGGCCGACTTGACGGAACTGACCAACACTTACCTGCCATTTTACTAGGATCTCATATAGATACGGTTCCCCTTGGAGGAAATTACGATGGAGTTCTTGGTGTTATGGCAGCCATTGAATGTATCCAGGTTATACAAGAAAATGATTTTCAACCTAAACACCCAGTGGAAGTTATCGTATTTACAAATGAAGAAGGGGGAATGACTGGAAGCCGTGCATTCATCGGTGAATTAAAATCTGAGGTTTTGAAACAAGTCAGTCGGAGTGGTCTGTCTATCAGAAATGGCATTCAAAAAATTGGTGGACATCCAGAAAAATTAACCCAAGCAATTCGAGACCCCAAAAACATTAAAGCCTATTTAGAACTGCATATCGAACAAGGGGGAATTCTAGAATCTAAGGGAATCAATATTGGGATCGTCGAAGGTATCGTAGGTATTCGTTGGTGGAACGTAATTGTCCAGGGGTTTTCTAACCATGCTGGGACAACGCCCATGGATATTCGGCACGATGCTCTCCTGTCATCTGCCCATCTAATTATTGCTGTTAATGAGATTGCTAAATCGATAGATGGAGATCATGTAGCAACAATAGGTCGAATTAAAGTTCTGCCTGGTGCTCCCAATGTAATCCCCGGGAAAGCTGAAATGAGTTTGGAGCTGAGAGATCTATCGACAAAAAAAATCGATGATCTCTTTACTAAGATCCAACAGCGGTCTAAATTAATCGAAAAACTAACAAAGACAAAAATTAATTTTGAAGAAATTGATATTGGAGTCGGACCAATCCTAACAAATATCGATATTAAACATTTACTTAGAGAATCGGCTAAGGAATTAACCTTAAGTTTTAACAACATGCCTAGTGGTGCTGCGCATGATGCCCAAAATATTGCTCGCATTGCACCAGCCGGAATGATTTTTGTACCAAGCGTTGGAGGAATTAGCCACTCACCTAATGAATATACCCGTGTTCAAGATTTAACTAACGGTTCCAACTTACTATTACAGGCATTACTAAGATTAGACGCTTCAAAATCTAAAGAATGATTACAATCATATTACCCAGGAGTTTCCATCTGTAAGTCCCAGCCTCCAAGAACTCGAACTTTAAGTGAATTGGGCAAATGAGGAGGTTGACCTTTTGCCATCCATTCAGAAACTTCTTTTTGGTGTCCAAGGCGCAAAACCTTTCTCACCCTTTCGGTACCGTCCCAAAAAAATAGGTTTTCTACGCCAGCTTGGTAAAGTTTATTAGCTTTTCTATAATACTCTTCTGCAGTCAAGTCTCTGGGGAGAAAATTCAGTGCCAATCGACACTTTGTTCCTTCCACTAGAGACACAAACCAATTCACATCTTCAGGGTTTTCCCATGTTGGTTCATAGGCACCCAAACGCACAGCAGAAGAGTAGGGAATAATCGTATCTACTAAACCCTCTTTAATCCAAGCAGCCAGATCCATACCATGAAATAAATTTTCTTCTCCCCGAGAAACAACAGCAGTTATCTCAAGTCGTTTTTTTAGTTTTAGCTGTTGACCTACTTGATCCAGTTCGTGACGCAGTTCTCTCATAAACTGCGTAAGAAATCCTGCCCGGAACTTTAGCCAGCGCGGATCTGTTTCTGGAATTATCCTTGGATCAATACCAAACTTTTTTTTAAATCCTTCTACTATAGGGGTCTCATACGCTAGTAGGGGAGGACGACGATTATAGAGAACCGCTACCCCATCAATAGGGTTGTCAGTTGCCATTTCCCGGAACAATGATACGACATATTTTCTTGTTTCAGAAAATGCATAAGACATTCTGGGCAGTGGCTTACCATCTCGAGATATACAAATAAGCTGCGGGTGTTTTTCATAAAAACTCTCTCCAGGCAGTATAACGTTTGGGGGAGGATAAATAAAACCACCCGGCCTATAAGCAGCGTGAAATTCAATGTTTATTTTTCGAGCATACTCTGCAGCAACTTTAAAGGGATCTATACCGTTCTGATGATAAGCCATCCAGGTCTCTGCAAACCAACGGGAATATGGATGGGCAAAGAAAGCCTTGCCTGTAATTGGTTTTAAAAGTTCCATTGAATGATTTCGAGCTATTTTTGAAAAGCGTTTAGCTCGATCTCCTGTAGCGCCTTCCCAATAGACTCTGGAGACATCTGAAAATTTAAGTGGCTCCAACGTATCAAGAATTTCCTGAGGAGTGCCCGATAGGTTAATGACACCTCCATCATTATGAACCCACAGGCGCTTAGAATCAGAGCGTTGACGATCAGAATGAAGAGCAGCAATCTCTTTAGGAGATAAAGGTACGAGCTTGATAAAAGCAATCCAAGCATGTTGCACTACCGGCTGGACAATTTGTCTGAAAATAATCTTTTCCCCTGTTAAGTCAGCTACCTTCCAGAAAATTTCATCAATTAAATGGTCTCGGTGATCCTTAGCCCCATCTAGTCCTTTAACAGATGTATAGCCAGGATCACTACTTAACTTAACCTTCACCTGTTTGGGTGAGGTGAAAGGTTTACGATAGATCCCAATATAGACCGCATGCCAGCCCTTCCTGTCTAATGGATAAGTAACATCTGGAGGGCGACTATCTTCAGTTGCCAACAGGAGAGTTCCATTAAAATTCTTTGTTCCATAGCTTAGCAAACGCCATTTATTGTGCTTCCAATCCTGGGCTAAGGCAGAGGCGGGTTGACACTTTTCAAGATCAGACAGATAAATTGGTGTTCGTTTAGAATCTGATCGTTGATATTTTTCACCTGATTGAGCATTAAGGTAAACTTGATTTAAACTGAAACATGCCAAAAAAAGGATCAAAAACCATCTAACTTTGAACCCTACTCCAAAATCATTAATCCATCTCTGTGTCATAAAATAGTTCCTTTTTTTATAAACTAATTAACTACAATATGTTTATTGTGATAACCCCAAATTTAGAGATATCAACAAACCTTGAATCTCTGTTAAGGTTGTGGAACGGTCATGTCTGCAAGCATACTGTCAGAAATTTTTTTCCCCAAGACAAACTGCTTTCGGTCAGCATACCAGAAAGTTCTCTCACCATTCTTTTCGGTAAGACTAGCATACATGGCTAGCCACCAAAGCTTTGTCACCCCACACACAACTTTCTGAGTATCAAAAAGAAATTTTGGTTCACTAAACCATAGTGGTTGTTGTGCGTTGGGTCTAAATTCTCCTACTGTAATATACATTGGACGACGACCATCCATATCCCATGGACCTGTGGCTCCATCTCGATAACCTGAATGATTGTGAAAAACCAATAGATAACGTCCATCTGACAACCGATATAGTGGCTCAGGCGATTTGGGGTGTTCAACTTTGGGACCATTATCCCGATAAAGTAATGGCTTAGTAGGTCGCCAACTATGACCATGGTCATCTGAAACTGTATACCAAATATACCCTGTTACCGTTCTCATTGTTGTAAATAGTCGACCATCAGGTAACAGTGTAAGGCCTGGTTCCTGAGCCAAACTATAACCCCGGGAATGCTCCGGTTCAATGTTAGGGGAAACCCGAACTGTACCAACTTCATCAGGTAACCAGGTAATTTTCAAATCTTTAGGATGAGGGCCTTCGTCAATGTTGTCAAATCGCATAAATTCAATGCCACTGTCACCATGATTTCGATTTCCCCCGATTGGTCTTGGAAAAACCATTGGACTGCTCCAGCGCGTAAAGCCAACAATCATACGATCTTTTGCATCGCGTATTGGTTGTTGCCAGACAACCCCTGTTGGATGAACCTTAGGGTCCGGATGGTCAAAACGGGTGTGTCGCCACTTAATATCCACGCCACTAGAAATCCAAGTGTGCCCATCGTCATCCGAGTACTTTACTCTTAACGGTGATGAATACAGTCCCCCACTACCATATCCAAGGTGTTGATTATAAAGACAATATATTCTTCCTGTACGACTCACCAAGGGGAATCCTAATGAAGGTGTCATATTCTTATATTTAGGTTCATCAATGGCAATAATGGGGCTCCAAGTCTGCCCACCATCCTTGCTTCTTGAGCATACAACCCGAAGATCGGGTGAACTCTCATGGGAACCCTGAGTCCACATGCACATAAGATCCCCCCCAGGGGTAAAAAATACATGAATATGGTCAGCATACTCATCGCGCTCCCCCGGATTTTTTGGCAAATATATTGCATAATCAGGAGTAGTTCTCATCCATTCATCTGTGTAACAATTTTGTTTGGGCATGGGTTTTCCCTTCTACTTATTGATTAACTAATTGTTGGTTGTGGGAAGAATTATCTCAATAATCGCACACTGTCTTAAAATATCCAAGATCACTCAAGATTTCTTACCAGAGATTATTAATTTATCTAAATTGAAGAATATCTCAACGAAAACAATTGTCCAGCATTAACATTCTATGGCAAATCTATGTTTTGACATTAACAAGTTTTGACATTAACAAAAAAAGTTAGTCCTCTTTAAAAGAAAGAATACCATGTGCACTGGAATCAAGTAGAATGATGTTTCAACTAAACTTAAGAAAACTAGGAGAGAAAAACTAGAATGACAAAGAAAGTGCTTGTCACGGGAATGAGTGGCTTGATTGGCCAGGCAGTATACAGGGACCTCGGCAATCAGTACGATTTAAGTGCACTTAATCGACGGGAAATACCAAATATTTTATGCCACCGTGCTGACATTTCTGATCTTGACGCTATCCAACCGGCATTTGAAGGCAAGGATTCTGTGGTACACCTCGCTGCTGAAGTTGCGGCTAATGCCACATGGGAAAAAATTCTTCATTACAACATTATTGGAACATACAACGTTTTTGAAGCATCTCGTCGAGCAGGGGTTAAACGAATTATTTATGCTAGCAGTGGAGCTACTATCTCAAAATGGGAAGATATTCAACCCTACAAATCTCTTGTCCTAGGAATTGAAAGTGAGATTCCAAGGAGTTGGGAAAAACTAACGAAATACTCACCTACCCGACCATCAGGGTTATATGGATGCAGCAAAGTTTGGGGAGAAGTTCTGGCCAAACACTTTACTGACACTTCACCTCTTTCCATCCTGTGTGTTCGTATTGGAGCTGTCAATATTGATAACCGTCCAAGCAAAAAACGTGAATTTTCAGTGTGGTGCAGCCAAGGAGATATTGTTCATATGATTGAATCTTGTCTTAAAGCTCCAGAGGATTTAAAGTACGATATTTTCTTTGCTGTATCTAATAACATTCTGAGCTATCGAGATATTAAACACGCACAGGAAAAGATAAACTTTCAACCACTGGACTCTGCAGACAACTATCGTTAGTTAAATTCTAAAGATCATTTTCTATTTTCTTTTGTTACTTTGTTCCTGCTTCTTCCTAGAATATAAGACTACGAATTGCCTTAATTGATCTTGACACACCCCAAAATGGTTTAGAATGAATTTCTGGATTAGTTAAAATACAACAGACTCAACAAACAAAATCTTTTCCAATTGATTTAGTAGGAAGGCAGGTGTATTCTGCAGGTAAAAGATGGTGAACATTAAAATATACCTATTAAAGTCAGGTATACTTTATTGCCCAATATATTCTTTTTACAAGGTTTAGCACAGGAATTTCCTAACTAAACCAAACTTACCTAGATCTTGTTTAGTTATTGTTCACAGCTGCTTTAGTAGCTAATTATGACTTCAATTTTAAGGATTTAACTTATGGATAATAATCAACCTCTTAACTTTGGCATGTTTATGATGCCAATCCACAATCCAAACAAACCTAAAGCTCAGTGTTATGACGAAGATCTTGAAATGATTGTTGATTGTGAAGAATGGAATTTTCAAGAATTTTGGGTTGGTGAACACCATACTTCTGATTATGAAAATATTGTTATGCCAGAGATTTTTTTAGCTAAAGCGCTTGGTCTGACCCAAAAAATTCGTTTGGGCCCAGCACCTGTTTGTCTGCAATATCACCACCCTGCTCAAGTTGCTAGCCGACTAGCTTTCCTAGATCACCTTTCTAAAGGACGCCTGAACCTTTGTTTTGGACCTGGTGCTGTTCCCTCAGATCTTGAAATGCACCAAGTAGTCGACATGAAACAAAGTGGAGCTATGGTTGCTGAATCGATAGATACAATTTTACAACTTTGGTCGGAAAATCCTCCCCGTGAGATCAAAGGTAAGTACTGGAATTTCAAACTCACTGAAAATGTATTTTCTGAGTTTGGCTGCGGAGTTATTCATCGTCCATTACAGCTTCCTCATCCTCCTATTGCACTGCCATGCGTTAGCAGAGGATCAGGAACTATTAAAATGGCAGCTTCCAGAGGATTTCAACCCTTTAGCCACCACATGGTCCACCCAGATGTTTTAAAAGATCACTGGAAAACTTATTCAGAGGCAGCTGAACGCTCCGGACGGAAAATTCGTCCTGAGAATTGGAAAATAGCCAGAAATATTTTTGTTGCTGATTCTACAACAGAGGCTAAACGCCTTGCTCAAAAAAATACCGTTGGATGGACCATTGATTTTATTCTTAAATTCACGAAACAGTTTGCAGGGAATTTAAACATGTGGAAACGAAACGAAGAAATGAGTGAATCCGATTGTAATCTAGATTACTTTATGAATGAAGTAGTGATTGCTGGAGACCCACAAGAAGTTACAAAACAAATTCTTCAACTCCGTGAAACGGTAGGACCTTTTGGGACATTGGTACTAGTTGCTCATGATTGGGATGATAAAGAATGTCATCTCCACAGCCTAGAGCTTTTCGCAAAGGAAGTTATGCCTGCTCTTAATGGACTGCTTTCCCCGGTAGGAGCTTCTTCGACTTAGTTGGCTTAGACATTTTTTTTAAAGTGAGACTAGAAACTATATCTTGTATTAAAGGTGACAGGATTATTTCTGTAGCGTATAATTTGAGGTCATTGGAGTAATAGATTTTTTTATTTGCTCGATGTTAGGTAGTTAATTTGACGCTCCATGCCGAATTATTAAAGAATGTCGATAAAGATTCTATAATTTGAGATTACTTTGGGAGGTCAGTATGAGACGACTCTTTAAACTTGTGTTTATGCCTGCTTTGGT
>CAYWYX010000006.1:0-20984 GCA_964462735.1 uncultured Acidobacteriota bacterium
GAAAATCTATTCAGTTAAGAGATACTCCCTCAGCTGGAGTGGAATACTAGACTTGTTACCTAGTACAAATAAAGTAGTCAGCCCTGAAAAAGTACAGAACAGTTACAACTCAGTTGCAGACTTTTCCCCACTTAACCAAATTAATCTAGTTCGTATTATAGTAGGATAAAGGATGAGACAGAAATTGATTCTGGCTATTTTCATTGGCCTCTGCTTCTGGAATATTACCTTTTCAACACCCAAGAATCTGTTGTTTCTAGCTAGTCAATCCATTGCAAAATTAAATCTATTTAAAGTCTCACCCAAGAGTAAGACTGATGTTCAAATTTCTCTTCCAAGAGCTCGCTTTCACCAAAAACCAAAACCGCTTGCTAAAGGAGCAATCACTAGCTCATGGACCTCTTTCCTTGGACCCACCCATAATTCTGTCTCAAATGAAACAAAACTTTTAAAGAAATGGTCTGAAACTGGTCCCCCCTTAGTCTGGGAGTTAGACAAAGGAACTGGTTATACGTCTCCTGCCATTCTTAATTCCCGTTTAGTCTATTTCTATCGTCATCAAAACCAAGAAGTTATCGACTGCTTACATCCTGAAACTGGAAATCGCTATTGGCAGTATAATTATCCGACACAATACCGGGATCGTTATGGTTATAACAATGGGCCCCGATCAAGTCCTGTAATTGACAGTGGTAGGGTATACACCTATGGAGCAGAGGGAAAACTTCATTGTTTAAACTTAAAAACAGGGAAAGTCATTTGGAAACGGAATTTGTTGCAAGAATTTAACCTGTCTCAGGATTTCTTCGGTATTGCCTCAACACCTCTAATAGAAGGAAAGGCCTTAATTGTAGTAATTGGTGCTCCTAATGGACCTACCGTTGGAGCTTTTGACAAATTCACAGGAGAACTGATCTGGGGAACAGAAGATCAGTGGGGTGCAAGTTATGCCTCACCGATACCAGCTACTGTAAATGGAAAAAGACGGATCTTTGTCTTTGCTGGTGGTGAAAGTCGTCCTCCAACTGGAGGACTTTTAAGTATTAATCCCACAAATGGTGCTATTGATTTTCGTTTTCCATGGCGTAGCCAAAGTTATGAATCAGTCAATGCTTCTTGCCCCGTCATTATAGGTGATCAAGTTTTTATCTCTGCTAGCTATAAAACAGGCGCTGCCCTGATTAATACTTCCCTAAAAAACTCACCCAGTCGTTTAGCCTGGACAGCTTCACATTTTGGTCTTCATTGGAATACTCCCATACATAAAACAGGCTATTTATATGGATTTGATGGTCGTAATGAGCCAGATGCAGCTTTGACTAGTATCGATCTTAAAACAGGAAAAGAAATGTGGCGAGCTGTTCCAGAATGGGAGGAAACAATTAAAATTAGAGACCGACAATTGAAAAGGTCTTTTAGTACATACCGTGGATCCCTACTGTGGGCTGATGACCACTTCCTCTGTTTAGGAGAAATGGGGCACCTACTTTGGCTGGATCTTTCTCCAAAAGGTTATCGCGTACTAGCTCGAACATGGCTGTTTGCTGCTCGAGAAACTTGGTCCCCTCTAGTACTGAGTAACGGTCTCCTATATGTTTCACAAAACCGAAGAGGATTTTTTAAAGGAGAGTCTCCTCGACTACTTTGTTATGACCTACGAGCTAGTTTGTAAAACTACCTTTCCACACCACTTCATTGAAATTTTTTAAGACTCACACAAATTAATTCTTTCTGATTACGGGCATAAAGATATCCATTGGCAATTGCTGGGTAGGCTCTTACAGTCGGTGAAAGAATCTTGGCCTTCGCTGCAACATGAAAAGCTTCTGGTGAAGCTCTAACAAGAAATAATTCTCCATTCTCCTTGAGAACTAGTAGCTGTTTCCCGGAGAGACTCAAAGTTCCAGAACCAAATCTATCTCGACTCCACAATACTTTCCCTGTCTCCAATTCTATACACCGCAGAGCAGCACCGTATTCCTGTCTGCCATGAAAACCAAAGAGAAGATTATCAGTTAGAACACTAGTAGCATAGTGATTAGAAAGTACCTCATCTGACATCCATTTTTTCTCCAAAGTAGTTCCTTTAACCTTTAGCAGAATGGCACCAGTTTGATAGCTTGCAGACAGAAAAATAAGTTTACCGGTCGTTAGAGGTGTGGCTGCATTAACTGATGCTCGACTCCGAGCTGACCAAGGAAAACGAAAACGGACCTTTCCATTTTCAGGATCTGTCCCAACTAATCCAGTTCGAGTGAAAAATAAAATTTGACGAAGATTTCCAATTCTACTAGCTATAGGAGAAGAGTAACTTGCTTCCTCGTTAGTAGCTGTCCATAAAACTCGTCCTGTCTCTGCACTAAAGGCTACTAAACCTGAACCGCTTATTCCTCCAATGTTCAAGAATAATCTCCCGTCTTTTACTAAAGGAGAACAAACAACTCCAAAAAACCCTTTCTGAAAACCAAATTTTTCTTGAGTATTGATACTCCAAATCTTTATGCCATTTTTAAGATCTAAACAGTGAAGAATCCCTTTGGCACCGAAAAGGTAGATCTTCCCTTTCGCTATGGTTGGAGTCGACCTGGGACCTTCATCAAAGCCAAAATCGTCTTTGTAATCACTAAAGTAACTGTAACTCCAAAGTACCTTCCCTGTTTTAGAATTTAGACATTCAATCCTCTCCTGGTTTCCAATACGATGGAACAAAATTAGCCGATTCCCTTTTACAACCGGTCCGCTAAAACCTTGACCAATTTTTTTTCGCCAAATTACCTGTGGTCCCATTTCAGGCCATGAAGTGGCTATTTCTGAACCTAAATAAATCCCATTTCTGTGCGGTCCCAAAAACTGTGGCCAGTCATTTAATTCAGAGGAACTTAATACTGAGGGCATTATGCTTGCACCCCAAAGAAGTAAATATGTAGCCAAGGCAGCCATGGACATCATCAGAATTCTTACTTTTTTCATGATTTAGGGTAACCTCATTGATCATAGTTAAATCTTATTATTAGATCTCAAGTTAACTAACAATTTAAGAAACAACATTAACCTTCAACCTCTCCTCATTCATCAACCTAAACTAGATTTAAGAAAATAAAATTGTCCTAACCAGAACGAACAAAACTAAATCTCAATTTTACTGCTGACCTGTCAAAAGTAGGAACTACGATTCCTAGATTCTTAATTATGTCCTAGTCTAAATATTGCAAGAAGCTATAACAATGCGGTATTGTTTAAAGCTCTAATAATTGACACTCACAAATGAAATTTAATTGTTCTCGAAAATCGGTTATATTTTATGAATAAAGTATACCTCATTTTATTTTTCAGCTTCTTTTGCCTTCTTGCTGCAATTTCAAGTCAAGATTTTCGGTGGTATAAAGGCAATACCCATACCCATACAATTAACTCTGATGGAGATAGTACACCTGACGAAGTTGTCCGTTGGTATAAGGAACACAACTATCAGTTTTTAGTTCTTTCCGATCATAATTTTTTAACAAGTGTAGATGGTTTGAATTCAATATTTGGGGCTCAGGAAAAATTCCTATTAATTTCTGGAGAAGAAGTAACGGATTCATTCCAAGGAAAATCTATTCATATTAACGGATTAAATCTGAAAACAGTTGTGCATCCTCAGCATGGTTCCAGTGTAACCTCAACTATCCAAAATAATGTCGATGCTATTCGCAAAGTTGGAGCAGTTCCTCATATAAACCATCCTAACTTCCATTGGAGCCTTACTGCTGAAGATCTTCTCCAAATTCAGAATAATAAACTCTTCGAAATATATAATGGCCATCCCTCAGTTCAGAATCATGGTGGCGGTGGACTGCCTAGTTTGGAAGAAATGTGGGACACAATTTTAAGCAACAATAAACTTATTTATGGCCTCGCTGTTGATGACGCACACAATTTTAAAGGAGAGTTTAGCTCTAGCAGATCTAATCCTGGTAGGGGTTGGATCGCAGTATATACTTACGAGCTCTCCGCAATAGCTATTCTGGATGCCATCGAAAAAGGAAATTTTTATGCCTCCACAGGAGTATCTCTGTCAGACATCCAAGTAACAGATCAGCACATTAAATTCACCATTCAGGAAAGTCCATCATTTAAATATACAACTTTCTTCATTGGTAATGGAGGGAAAATATTGACTAAAAGCCATGGTCTTAATGTTAAATACAAGTTCACTGGAAAGGAAAAATACGTACGAGCTCGTGTAGTTGATTCCATGGGTTATAAGGCTTGGACTCAGCCAGTCTTTGTAAAGTAAGTAGTGTTGAGAAACCTTTGCTGTTAATAATAAGGTAAAACTCAATATTTTTGATCAAATGAACAAAAGCTGGACTCTAATTAAGGTTAAATACCATTTATTTCAGTCACTTAAACGCTTATTTTCTATATTAGACAACAAGGATAATTTATATGAATTTATCCCAGAGTCTTAGACTAACAGGATTTTTAGTCTATTTATGTTTTTCACTTTCTAGTTGTGCCACAACAGACTCAAATGTCCCAAATCAAAATGATGATCGAATGAAAAAGATTATCTGGGGAGAAATAAAAGAAAAACCTATTTCCCTCTATACCTTGACTAACCGAAACGGTCTAAAGGCAAAAATTACCAATTACGGTGCAATTTTAACAGAATTTCATGCCCCAGATAGGAACGGGAAAATGGCTGACATAACTTTAGGATTTGACAAACTTGAGGATTATTTACCTCGTCATCCCTATTTCGGTTGTATTTGTGGTCGAGTTGCAAATCGCATTGCCCAAGCTAGGTTTGTTCTTGATGGAAAAGAATATGGTTTAACAGCTAACTTTGGCAATCACCATCTGCATGGCGGTGAAGAGGGATTTGACAAAAAAATTTGGACTGTAATCGATGAAACCCAGTCTGAAAAAGCAGTTTCCCTAAAGATGGCATATATGAGCCCCAGTGGTGAAGAAGGGTATCCTGGAACACTTGATTCTTCGATCAATTATTCTCTAGGAGATAACAATATTTTGAAAATTACAATGGAAGCTAGAACAGATAAACCAACGATTGTAAATTTTGCCCACCATGCATATTGGAATCTATCAGGTCATGACAGCGGAAATATCTTAAATCATGAACTTCAGATTAATGCCAAATACTTTACACCTGGTGATGCAGACGGCGTTCCAACTGGTGCAATTAAATCTGTACAGGGCACTCCATTTGACTTTACACAGGTTAAGACTATTGGTAAAGATATTAATAAAATCACAATTGCCGACCCTAAAACGCCAAGTGGTTATGACATCAATCTTGTACTTTTGGGGTCGTTAGGACAAATAAAAAAAGTAGCTCGAGCAAAAGATCCAATTTCAGGTAGAGTCATGGAGGTCCATTCCACTGAACCTGGAGTTCAGTTTTATACTGGTAATTATCTTGATGGCTCGTTTGTAGGTAAGGGAGGCACAACCTACCAAAAACATGCAGGTTTCTGCCTAGAAACACAACATTTCCCTGATTCGATTAACAAGGAAGGAACGGATGGTTGGCCTTCAGTTATACTACTTCCTAATCAAACATACCATCATGTTATTCAATTTAAGTTTAAAACTGAGTAATGCTCTAGGAAAAACTAAATATCTATCGAGTTTTTAGATTTTTAATCTATTTCCACCCCTATAACCCTAATTAAATTTTGATTATGAGAGTTCATTATTTAAAACATGTTCCTTTTGAAGGCCTGGGGGCAATTGATACCTGGCTAAATAAAAAAGAATTAAAAGCAAGTGTGACTAATTTATTCCGGAATGAGTCACCACCTCCTATCGATGAAATTGACTGGTTAATTGTAATGGGAGGACCAATGAGCGCAAATGACGAAGCCAAGTATTCCTGGATTAGTTCAGAAAAAAAATTAATTGGTCAAGCACTCGACAGACAAATACCCATTTTAGGTATTTGTCTAGGATGTCAACTGATTGCTAGTGTTCTTGGGTCTAAGGTCTACAAGAACTCTGAATCTGAAATAGGTTGGTTCCCCATCGAGCCTGTTCAAAGTATAAGAAACCAGCTACCTGGGAGTCTGTTACCATCAAAAACTGAGGTGTTCCATTGGCATGGCGAAACCTTTGATCTACCTAATAAAACAGTTCACTTAGCACGCAGCCAAGCCTGTGAAAACCAAGCCTTCCTTTATGGGGACCGTGTTTTAGGCCTACAATTCCACCTTGAGACTACCCTAGAAGCCTTAAAAGCTCTCATTTATGGTTGTGCCGATGAATTACAGGGAGGGAAATACATCCAAAAACCTAATCAAATGTTAGCTAACTTGGATCGATTTGAACAAATCAACAAAGTCCTTGAGAATATTTTGAACTATTTGTCGACAAAAGTTTCCTAAACTATTATTCATTAAATTCAAAGTAGAGTGTTTGTTTGTGTGAATCTAAATGGAAGAATATGTCTTTCTGGCATAACCCATTAATCGATCGCCAATTTCGTCTTAATCAGTCTACCAATAGTCACTGGAATCTTTACGATTCCCACAGACGATCAATTCAAGATTTAATTACTTCAGTGCCTCACAATTCCTCTGCTCGACTCTGCGTTCTTGGCGCAGGTAACTGTAATGATTTAGACTTGAATAGTCTCATTAGATATTTCTCTGAAATTCATTTAGTTGATTTAGATCATGAGGCCTTAGAAAGAGGCGTTTCTCAACAAAAACTAATTAAACATAAAAAGCTAAAATTACATGGAGGAATCGATGTGACCGGTGTTTTCCCAACATTAAAATCCTGGTCATCTAGCAAGAAAACCCCAACTTTTCTCCACCATTGCATTAGGCAAGCTCTTAATTTTACTGGGCTTCCTTTTCTAGGTCCCTTCGAAGTAACTATTTCGGCCTGTCTACTTACGCAAATCATTGATTCTATTGTTTTTATCAATAGCCTAAAACATCCGCCGATGGAGCTCCTCCAAGCTTTGAGGATTAGGCACTTAAGATTATTAGCAGAGTTACTCGTACCAAACGGAGTAGGTTTAATCGTAACAGATTTTGCTTATGTTAAGGAGAATAACCAAATAACTCCTAACTCACGCAGCTTCCTGGGGGTCAGTCCAGAAGATCTTTATTCTCTGACAGTAACTGACAGTGTTCTAAATCCCATGGTTCAAAAATCAAGAATTATATCTTCCTGGTTATGGAGATTAAATCCAAAATGTACCCTTAAAGTTGGCGCAGTACAATTCCATCGGAATCCGCACTCATCAAAAATTCTCTCAGCTTAACCGTACATTCAGTGCCTTCCAATGACGTATAATAGTTTACTGCGACTCACGATTGAACATGGAGCTTGCCAAAGTTTAAACAGTTTAGGATAGAAAAATTAGGTTCTCTATTACTTCTTCTAATAATATTTGGTGAATATTCAAAATAAAAACTAAACCAGATTATGTCTTTGGAAAAACATAAGAAGAGTTGGGAAGAATTAGCAAATATGGACCCGTATTGGGCAATAGTTTCTGAAAAAAACCGCCAATACGGAAAATGGAAGGTTGAAGAATTTTTTCAAACGGGAGAATACCAAATTCAGACTGTAATAAAATTACTTAGTGATTTAGGCTATCCTACAAAACGAAAGTTAATGTTAGATTTTGGCTGTGGAGTGGGAAGACATACCCGAATTTTTTGCCGCTATTTTAGCCAGGCGATTGGAATTGATATCTCTGAAAGAATGATAGACCAAGCACGGAAACTAAACCAATCCGTTTCAAATTGTAAGTTTCTAGTAAATTCAGAACCTCATCTTAAGATACTACCTGACAATCATTTTGATTTAGTATATTCGGACTTTGTTCTCCAACATATTTCCAACAAAAAAATCATCCGATCTTATATTTCAGAATTTATACGCATTATCAAACCTAATGGTCTGGCAATTTTTCAACTCCCTCACCACATTTCACTTAGGAACCGCTTACAGCCACGCCGCAAAATTTATAATCTTTTGAGAAGTCTTGGTGCAAACGAACAATTTCTTTATGGAAAGCTTGGGCTACACCCTATTTGCTCTAATTTTGTTCCACAACCTCAAGTAGAAGAACTACTGAAGATAGAAGAAGCCCGTGTCTTGAAATTATTAACTGGTCCAGATTGTGGCCCCTCAGTTGATAGTAGAATTTATTTTGTTACCAAGTAACCCCTCTACAGGAAAGTTGATCTCAATTCCATCTTTTTTAAAAGTTTCCTTTCTGGTTTTTCAATCAAAGAAATAAGTACGCTATAACATCAGAAAGATCAAAAAAACATGGACTCTTCAGGGTTTTAAATTCCTGCTAAATTCACTTGCAATTTCCGATAACCACGTTGTTGAGCCCAAATATCAAGGGGAAGAACTGTTAATTCATCCACTTCTGGAATAGCTTTAGGATCTTTGTCAAGATCAACGGTATGAAGATAAACATGACAAGTCTCACAAACTTCAAGCTGGAAATGCTTAAACTCAGCAGTCTTAAAATAGGATCTTTTCTTTTCCTCAGACTCCTGACATGCTGGACAATACCCTCTTGGAAACGACCACTCTCTAAGGCATAAGGAACAAACTAAAGTTAACTTCATTCCATCTCCCTCGGGACGTAGAACGCCTACCTGAGGAAAATGACCACAACTTGGACATTTATTTGGACTATTCGATGCGCGTTGAATTCCAGTTTTAATTAAATAGGGTTGTAATAGGACACGTGCAAAAAAACTTTCTGACGAGCTAGTATCGACCTGATTCCAATACTTATCAACCAAAGTATTTAAAAATACTTTGTTGATCCTTTTGCCAGCATTTTTTAACTCAGGTGGGCCCTTTTCTGCAACTAGTTTAAGAAAAGGATCTCTATGGTCTATAAGAGAATCCCATTGATCTAACTGGTTAACTATTTTTTTCTGTAGGGTAACAAGTTCTATAAAGAAAGAGAGTATTTCCCTGCTCGCAGGGTATCGTGAAGAAAGATAACCAGCTCGATCAAGACGAATTTCACTTAGCGTTTTGAAATCTCGCGAAACCATTTAGGGTGATGAGAAGAAGCCCACTCGGGACGAACCCATCCTTGGATCATTCCACGGAAGGCACCAGGTACCGCAGCAGTTCCCATGTAAATATGGACAATAATAGCTCCAATAGATAATATCGCAGAAATCGGATGAATTAAAATGGCTAATAGTCGAAGATTCTGACTCATGCTGTGAGGCCACCACAAAACTGTACCGCTAAACAAGAGAAGTATCGTTGCTACTGACTGAACCCAGAAAAGCATCTTCTGCCCAGCATTAAATTTATTAGCTTCTGGCAAATCTTTGTCATCATGAATTGCATAACGATGGGCACGACGCAACCACTGAAGATCTTCTCTGTCTAATTTCATTTGCCTTGCCCAATTCCGAAACATATAACCAATAGTTAAAGTAAATACTATGCCTCCCCAGGGATGCCAACCTCGTACTGTCTCTCCTCCCCCAAAAACTGCCGCTAACCAGTAGAGTCGATGTGACCATAGTGCCAATCCCGTTAGAGCTGCATATAGAAATGATAAAGCAGCTAGCCAATGCATGATTCTTTCAGTAAAGCTAAAACGTTCAATTCTTCTTTCAGTCATTTTCATCCTGATAATTTTTTGGTCCATACCGGAGATAATGGACAAAAGTCCCAAGAATTCCCCCAATTAGAATCAAGTTTCCCAACCACTTTAAAGGACTTTTCCAAAACCATACAGCCCATGGAATCTTGGGATCTTTCGGCAAACCATAGGCTTCAGGCCGATCGGCATGAGCTAGTACATACATAACATTAGTTCCTCCAACCCCGATGGGATTATAAACACCAGCTGTTTTTATCCCATCATCCTGCAACTCCTGACTTCGATCTTTTGCTTTTTGTAAAAGCTCACTACGTGTTCCAAAAGTCAAACAACTGGTTGGGCAAGCTTTAATACAAGCTGGCTCTAATCCAACCTCTGTACGATCAGAGCAGAGTGTGCATTTGTACACCTTATTTGTTTGGGGATTCAATCGAGGAATATCAAAGGGACAGCCCGTAATACAATACCCACAGCCAATGCAGTTATCTTGATTAAAATCAACAATTCCATTATCTAAAACAACAATTGCCCCAGGAGCTGGACAAGCTTTTAGACAACCAGGATCAGCACAGTGCATACATTGATACTTTGCCATAAGCCATGACATTTGATCATCATGTGACTCTTCATTAAACTTGATCAAGTTCCAAAAGTTGTGAGTAACGTCAGGTTGAGTTTGATAATCACCTCCTAATCCACCACTTATTGTGAATTCCTGATCATTCCATTCCTGACAAGCAACTTCACAAGCTTTACAACCTATACAAGTACTTGTATCAATTAGTTTAGCTAAAACTGGCTTTACACTCATTTTCAAACGTTCCCTAGTTTAGTTAAACCTAAACTTGTTACCTTATTCATCTATAAATCTAACCCTTATACTTTTTCAACATTGACAAGAAAGCCTTTATATTCGGGTGTACCTGAATTAGGATCCATGACAGAAGGGCTAAGATTGTTGACTAAAGGTCCTTTAACCCTGCCTAAAAATCCCCAATGAATGGGCAATCCTACCTGATATATAGTCTGCCCCTTTATTTTTAATGCTCGTATTCTCCGTGTTACAAGAGCCTGCCCCTCAACAAAACCTCGAGCTGAAGAAACTCTAACGAAATCACCACTAGCAATTTCCTTCTCCTCAGCAAGTTCTTTAGGTAATTCAACAAAAAATTTTGGTTGAAGCTGAGAAGTTGCACTGACATGTTTAGTCCAATAATGAAAGTGTTCAGTGAGTCGATAGGTAAGGGCAACATAAGGAAAATCAGACCGAGAGCCTATCCGATCAAATTCACTATTAAACACCTTAGCAAGTGGATTTGTCCCTACGTTAGGATGCATCTCATTATCTACAGGGGATTCATAGGGTTCATAGTGTTCTGGAAAGGGTCCCTCAACAAAATCCGCTGCAAAGAGTTTAGCCACACCTTCACTCAACATAATGAAGGCCCCATAAGCTTCAGGAGGAGCATCTGATTTATAATCTGGAACATCTCCTAACCAACTTTTTCCATCCCAACGAATCCCAGACCGACTAGCATCCCAAGGTTTCCCCACAGCATCAGTCGAAGCACGATTATACAAAACGCGGCGATTCGCTGGCCAATTCCAAGCCCAATTTGGAAAAAAACCTAATCCTGTTGGATCTTCCTGACCTCGCCGAGCCATCATATTGCCAGCTTCTGTAAAAGACCCTGAGTAGAGCCAATTGCCACAAAGGGTTGATCCATCATCATGAAGGTCTCCAAAACCAGATACCTGAAGTCCTGTTTTAGTCTCACTTCCACTAATCTCCTTGGCTACTTCCTCTAAGGAAGGGGATCTAGCATTGGCATAGTTCCAAGTCATCTCAAGTAACGGATCTAGAGCAACACCACCTTCCTTTTGGTAAAGTTCTCTTAACTTAAGGAAAAGCCCAGCAATAATTTCCTGGTCTGGTAAAGCTTCACCAGGAGGATCTAAAGCCTTATATTTCCATTGTAACCATCGAGAGGAGTTAACAAAGGTTCCATCCTTCTCTGCAAAACAACCAGCAGGCAGTAAAAATACCTCAGTCTTTACATCACCTGTTTCTCCAGCCGATGGATAATATTTCTCTGCCAGCTCCTTTGCATTCCAGAATGCTGCTGTCTCAGTTTCAAAACAATCTGCCACAATTAGCCACTTAAGCTTAGAAAGAGCCCCTAGCATTTTGCTTGAATTGGGACCATTAGCAACAGGATTCATTCCAAAAGAGATTAACCCTTCAATTTCTCCTCTATACATATCCTCGAAAATTTGACCCCAACTATGATCCTTATTCAATCCTATTTTAGGTAGATTTTTGTAACCAAAATCGTTTTTAATCGTCGCATGATCACCATAGTAAGCCTTCAATAGACTAACCATGAATTTAGAGGTATTTTTCCAATAATTCAAGGCATTAGGTCTCAACGACTTGGGAGAATTTTCTTTTAAATAAGAAGCTAATAAATGCTGGTCTGCCTTTGGGATTTTTAAATACCCTGGGAGCATATTCCAGGCACCTAAATCAGTCGCACCTTGAATAT
Organism: uncultured Acidobacteriota bacterium; assembly: GCA_964462735.1. GTDB lineage: Bacteria > Acidobacteriota > Terriglobia > Versatilivoradales > Versatilivoraceae > JAKUNG01. Next base: position 12,166 of record CAYWYX010000006.1, read on the forward strand.
TCGAATGTCCGCGTTGGGCATTAACTCCTCCTCCCGGAACTCCGATATTTCCTAAAATTAATTGCAACATAGCTGCCGTATGAATAAGCTGAACCGAATGGCTGTGTTGAGTCCAACCTAAAGCATAGAGTACGGTGCCACGGCCAGTTGGATTCCCTGTTGAACAGATAATTTTAGCTGCTTTACCAAAATCCTTTATTGAACATCCACAAATCGAAGCCACTTTTTCCACAGTATAGCGGGAATAATGTTTCTTCATAAGTTGAAAGACTGAGCGAGGATGCTTTAGAGAAGGATCTGTCTTAGCATGACCACGATTATCCAACTCGTACTGCCAAGACGATTTATCATACTGTCGTTTCTTAGGATCCCATCCAGAGAAAAGACCTTCTTCAAAACTGAAATCCTTTTTTATTAGAAATGAAGCATTGGTATGCAGTCGAACATAATCGGCATGAAAAGTATTATGGCTAAGGGCATAGTGGATTAAACCACCTAAATAAGCAATGTCAGAACCAGCCCTAATAGGTCCATAAAAATCAGAAACTGCCGCCGTCCGATTAAACCGAGGGTCAATACAAACTAGCTTTGCTTTCCGTTTGCGTTTGGCTTCCATCACAAATCGGAAGCCTACTGGATGATTTTCAGCAGGGTTGCCGCCCATAACCAAAATGACATCAGAATTGGCAACATCAGTCCATCCATTTGTCATTGCTCCCCTGCCAAAAGTAGCAGCCAGACTGGCTACCGTTGGACCATGTCAAAGGCGAGCCTGATTTTCATAGGCTACTATTCCTAAACCAAATCGAAACTTTCCTAATAAGTAGTTGATTTCGTTAGTATCTGTACATCCTCCAATAAGTGCTATGTTGGAAAGCCTATTAACTAATTGATCTTTGGAGTCCTTCGTCTCAAAACCACGGTCACGAGTTTCCTTTATCCGTCTAGCCATGCGTTCAAAGGCGACCTCCCAAGAAATTGTGGTCCATTCCTTTGCACCTGCAGCCCTATATAGAGGACGAGTTAATCTCTGATCGTTAACTACAAACTGTTTAAGTGAGATTCCCTTAGGACAAAGGGTACCACGATTAATTGGACTATCTGGATCTCCTTCGATGTGAACCACCGATGGTTTAACGTTTTTTGACTTATCCCCCAGAGTATGAATTACCACACTGCAACCTACTGCACAGTAGGGACAAACACTGTGCGTCTGAGTTGTACGGGCAATCTTGAGCTCCCGAACCTGATTAGCTGCCAGTTTTAGGTCAAAGCCAAAAGCAGTAGCTAATGTTGCACCTGTTGTGAGAAATCCACGACGTGAGAGTTCGTTCGACATTTTTCCGTTACCTTATTATTTTAAGAAACTCAGTTAATCTTCTAATTCCTACTAAGATCTATTAAATAAAAAATCCAGTGGGGCTGAGGCTGAAAACCTACTCTTTTATTAACTAGAAGCCATTGTATCGAGCCATCTGCCATTGTCAAGTCCCACTCCCAACTTAAATCAAAAGGAATTTAATAAGAAACAGTTACTAAGGACAAAAGGTCTTGTTTAAGAGGTCTCTTTTTTCTTTTTTTGCTGTAAAAACTGCCAGCCAAACCTTCCCTTAATGCATAAATGTCCTTCTGTAACTTCTTGATCAAAGGGGGATGTTACTTTCACAATTGAATTATCTTGTACATGCAGGGTAACTGTACATCCAACTCCACAATAGGGGCAAATAGTATCCGTTTGATCTTGAACAGATTCATCCCAAATATCAGCCTTTCTTAAATCAAATTCAGTTTTAAACATTAGGGCACCTGTAGGACATACACCTATGCAGTTACCACAATACACGCAAGCAGAATCTGGCAAAGGAACCGAATATTCAGTCGAAATACAACTATCAAAGCCACGACCTGCCACAGTAATTGCAAATGTGTTTTGAGCTTCATCACCACAAGCCTGAACACATTTATAACAAAGGATACATTTACTGTAATCCCGAACATAGAGTTCATTGTCGATTTTTACTGGCTGTCTAGTGGTTGCTGGACTAGAACTCTCGGATAAAACCTTGTTATTGGACCCACCAGAATTTGATTTCTGAGAATTTAATAGAGGCTTAGAATGTCCAAAACGCATTGGTTTGCCCTCGTAGCTCTTTAAATAACCTTGCAGTTCTGCAGCTGTTGAAATATCTACAGACGAGGCCAAGAATTCTAGAACCATACGTCGACTTAATTTAACTCGTTCACTATTAGTCTGAACAACCATTCCATTCTCAGCTAAACGAGAACAGGCCGGAACTAGAGTTCGAGAATCCTTGAGTTCAACTACACAAACACGACACACATTGACTGGTTTAAAATTATCCAAGAAACAGAGTGTCGGTATATCAATCTCCATAAGGCGACAGGCATCAAGAAGGGTATCTCCCTCCTGCACCGTTAGCTCTTTACCATCGATTGTAAGATTTATGTTCTTTCGAACTGCTGGTGTCGGACCTAAAGGAATGGGTCCAGCTGGCACAGGTTCTAGTAACGAAGGGGCAGTAGGGTTTAATGTTGTTACGGAAGTTCCCTCCACCTTGTTTTTATCTATTTTTTTGTTTGTCATAAACTAACAGTTTGGACTTTACCATTATAATGATGAAAATCATTCAAATAAACTGGTACGTATTCCTCATTCATTTTTTCGTGAAGGAAGTTCCCATCGGTTTAGTGCTGACTGGATGGCATTTGAAGCTGTATGTCCCAACCCACAAATTGACGCATCACTCATCACTTTGCCTATCTCTTCCAGTAGATGCTTTTCCCCATCCAAAGGGTTTTCAGAATTATCACAAAAAATGCGAACTAACGATTCTTGCTGTCTTACTGTTCCAATTCGACAGGGAACACACTGACCACAGGATTCATCCCGAAAAAAATCAGCAATTCGTAAAAGAACTGCTGACAAATCAACAGTATCGTCAAAAAGAGTTACAGCTCCAGACCCCAATGTCGCACCAACCTTACGAGTGGCTTCAAAAGTCAGTGGGATATCCAATTCTTCTTTCGAAAGAAAGGTACCGGCTGCTCCCCCTAATAAAACAGCTTGCAAACGTCCGCTACCAGACACACCTCCGGCTAATTCAATTATTTCGTTCAGATTCACTCCAAATGGAACTTCATAAACACCTGGGTTCTGCACATGTCCAGCCAGACAGAAAAGCTTGGTTCCTGTTGATCCTGCAGTACCGATAGAAGCAAATTGATGGCCCCCTTCTAAAATAATTCCAGGAATATTAAGTAAAGTTTCTACATTATTTACCAAGGTGGGTTGACCAAATAATCCTGCCTCGGTGGGAAAAGGCGGTTTGTTCCGAGGCTCACCACGGTATCCTTCAATAGAATTAAATAACGCTGTTTCTTCCCCACAAATATAGGCTCCAGCACCTCTACGAAGTTCAATATTAAATTCTAATGACTGACCAAGAATTTTTTTTCCAAGAAAACCATGATTTTGAGACTCCTTGATAGCATTTATTACATGTTCAGTAGCCTTAGGATATTCAGCTCGAATATAGATGTATCCCTGTTTACATCCCGTCGCCAATGCAGCAATAGTCATTGATTCAATCAAAAGAAAGGGATCTCCTTCCATTATCAACCTATCCTTAAAAGTCCCTGGTTCTGACTCATCAGCATTACAAACTAAATAACTCCTTTGCCCATTAGCACTGGAACGAAACACTGATTCCCATTTTATTCCAGCTGGAAAAGCAGCTCCCCCTCTTCCAACAAGCCTTGAGTCAATCACTTCCTTAATAACTTGTTCCGAACCTACCTCAATAGCTTTCTTTAAGGCATCACCACCGCCATGATTTATATGGTCATCAATGCTCTTAGGATTCACTTTTCCAATTCGTCCTAAAATTCGTAAATCTGACTGACTTTGCTGAGGAATTCTGATGGGAATAGAATCAGATTGGATCGTACTGTCAGATCCTCTTTCGTTAATCTGATCTAAAACAACCTTTGCAGTAATGTCTCCCATTGAATACTCCCAAGGTTGTCTTCCAGCTGATGAAATTAAAGCAGCTGGAGCATGTTCACAAAAACCAAGACAGGGACTTTTAGACCAAGTAAGTTTTTTCTCACATGAAAAAGAATTAGTAGGGCCAAGAATATCTTCCAAATTTTGACAGAGATCCTTAGCCCCTTTCAACATACAAGCTAAATCGTCACAAATACGAATCATTACTGGCGCTCTAGGTTTCATAGAAAAAAAGTGGTAAAAATCAGCAACTCCAAAGGCTTCTGCGGGAGCCACCTTTAATAATTGGCAAGTATAATTTAGAGCTCCAGGACTAATCCAACCTATTCGAAGGTTGATCTCATGGAAAACAGGTAATAATAAATGTCGGCTATAATAAGGATCTTTCTTTGGCAGTGCAGTTTCCCCTACTCTTTCATCGTTTTCTGGGGTAACTGTCCAACTTAACTGAAGGTTTTTCAAACAACTATCTACAGCATCTTTTTCTTCTTTGTTGGGAACAGCATTAAGAAAGTGAAGGTCCAATATAAATCTCCTAAAACAACCCAAATCTTTTTAAAACTGTAGATATAGATAACCTATAGGGAATCAATTTTGTCAATACGAATTGCACTAGCCTTAAACTCTGCCGTACCTGACTTAGGATCTACAGCATCAATAGTCAATTGATTTGTGGCAACTTCTTCAGGAAAATGTAGAGTCATAAAAGCTAATCCAGGACGAAGCCCAGAATCAAAACTAATAGGTGCGATAACAGACCCACGCCGAGAACTCACTTTTACTTTCTCCCCTTCTACTACTCCATAACGCTTAGCATCTTCTGGGCAAAGATTGAGAGACTCACTCCGTCTTAAAGGTGAATGATAACTCCTAGTCTGAACACCTGTATTATAAGAATCTAAACGACGACCAGTTGTAAGACGAATAGGATAAACATCACTAAGCTGATCGACTGGTGCTTCGAATTCTACTGAACTGAAAGGACAACAAGGGCCTATAAGTGGATCCAACCAAAGCCGACTGTGGAGATAGAGTTCACCAGGATGGGATTCATCGTAACAAGGCCAACGAAGTCCTCCAGAAGACTCCAGCCGATCATAACTCATCCCTTGGTGCATCGGACTAAGACTTCGAAGCTCATCCCAAATTACCTCAGGCTTAGGGTCACCCCATTGATGTTCTAATCGCTGAGCAAGATCAAACAAAATTTCGATGTCACCTCTGACTCCATCAGGAGGTACAAGTGCAGAACGAACTCGCTGTACTTTCCTCTCACTGCTAGTTACAGTTCCATCGGATTCAGACCATCCAGCAGAGGCTGGAAGAACAATATCAGCCATAGCTGCAGTTTCAGTCATTAGAACATCCTGTACTACTAAACAGTCTAAGCTTTTGAGAAGGCGTTGGGCTTTATTTTGATCTGCTTCCGAGCTAACAGGATTCTCACCGATCACATACAGTACCTTAAGCTCCTTTTCTTCCATAGAATCAAACATCCCACTTAAGTGTAACCCTCCTTTAGAGGGGATACTGACTTTCCAAACTTTTTCAAATTTAGCCCGAAGAAAATTATTTTCAACATGCTGAAATCCAGGTAGTCGGTCAGGTAGAGCACCCATGTCCCCTCCCCCTTGAACATTATTCTGTCCTCTTAGAGGATTTAAACCAGAACCATACCGTCCCACATGTCCAGTTAATAGTGACAAATTGATTAATGCCAAAACGTTGTCAACAGCATTATGGTGTTCAGTAATTCCTAGTGTCCAACACAATTGTGCTCGTTCAGACTGTGCATAACTATGGGCTAATTTTTGAATAGCAGTTCTTGGAACACCAGTTTCTTCCTCAGCCCGTTCCAAAGTATAGGATTTTATCGAATTGCAGTATTGGTTAAATCCACTTGTAGCATGATTAATGAACTTGCGATTTTCCAAGCCCGAAACAACAATCTCGCGTGCAACAGCATTTGCCAATGAAATATCACTGCCAACGTTAACTCCTAGCCATTCATCGGCCCATTGGGCCGAGCTAGTTCTACGCGGGTCTACCACTACAAGTTTGGCTCCGCGTTTCACACCTTTTAAAATATGATGAAAAAAAATTGGATGTGTTTCTCGAGCATTTGAACCCCACAAAATGATGAGTTCAGTATCTTCAATTTCCTGGTAAGAACTAGTCCCGCCTCCCATTCCAAAGACCGCAGCCAGACCGGCTACACTTGGAGCATGTCAAGTACGGTTACAACTATCAATATTATTGGTTCCAATAACAGTTCGAGCAAACTTCTGAGCAATAAAATTCAGTTCATTAGTGGCCTTGGAACAACTAAACATTCCAAAAGCTCCAGGTCCCTTTTGTTGTATTACCCTTCGAAAATTTTGAGCAGTTTGGTCAAGAGCTTCATTCCAGCTGACTGGTACTAAAGAACCATGTTTTCTCACAAGAGGCCGGGTTAATCGATCTCCTTGTTCCCACACCATAAATACCTCCCTTTGAAAAGTTTCTAGTCTGAAGATTCACTTTTCTATAAATAAAGAATCCTCAACCAAAAAGATCAAAACCCAACAATAACATACTAGTTCATCGTTTCTTCCATCTCATACCTTCCCTAGTATCTTCAACAATGTATCCTCTGTTAAAAATCTCATCCCGAATTTTGTCAGCCAAAATAAAGTCTTTCGATTTTCTAGCTTGAATACGTTGATCAATTAATTTCTGAATCTGGGAATCTAAAAAAACCTCTTCTGATTCCCACAAGACAAGAACTTCATTGAGCTTGTCTAAAGTCCCAAGGAGTTGGCAACGATCATCCGCTTTAACAATTCCATCTGTCATATCAGTATTGACTTCTCTAACCCAATCAAAAACAGCTGCTAGAGCCTGGGCGGTATTAAGATCTTTATCCATAGCATTTTCAAAAGTTTGCAACATCGTTTGGCAACCTCTTTGGACCTTCAAACTCTTACCTGAATCTAAAGGCTGGGTTTTAACTCGCTGTTTGAAATCTCGTAATCGCTTCAGAGAAGTCTCTGCTTGCTGCACTGCATTCATAGTAAAATTAAGCTGACTTTTATAAGGGACACTTTGCAAAACGTAACGTACCACCCATGGATCAATTCCTTTGTCTAAAAGATTCCGTAATGTAAAAAAATTACCTTTTGATTTAGACATTTTTTCCCCATCAACAATCAAATGCTCTCCATGAATCCAGAAGTGAACAAATGTTTTCCCCGTACTAGCTTCACTCTGAGCAATTTCGTTCTCGTGATGAGGAAAGATCAAATCTACTGCACCACAATGGATATCAAAAGTTTCTCCAAGATATTTCATACTCATGGCAGAACATTCTATATGCCACCCTGGCCGTCCAGGACCTAAAGGAGTTTCCCATCTTGGTTCCCCATCCTTAGGAGCTTTCCACAGAACAAAATCTCTGGCATCTTGTTTTTCATATTCGTCTAAATCAACTCTAGCTCCTGTCTGAATACCCTCAAAATCAAGCTTGGCTAACTTGCCATAGTTTGGAAAGGAAGCAATCTTGAAATAAGTAGATCCATCTTTCTCATAGGTAAATCCCTTAGACTGGAGTTTTTGAATCAATTTAACCATATCTTCGATATGATCGGTGGCGTGCACAGCATGATCCGGCTTGTCAATACCAAGCTTTTGGCAATCCTCAAAAAAAGCTTGAGTATAACGATCCGTAAATTTTCTAAGATCTTTTATATTATGAGCTCCAGAATCCCGAATAGTTTTGTCATCAACGTCTGTAATATTCATTATTTGAAAAACTTTGAAACCCTTGTATCTCAAAAAACGTTTAAGGACATCTTGAAAGATGAAGGTTCTGAGATTGCCAATGTGAACATGAGCGTACACCGTGGGTCCGCAAGTATACATACTGACCCGATTTAATTTTATCGATTTGAATGGTTCAAGTTTTCCAGATAAAGTATTAGAAAGTTTTAGCATTTCCAGCACCCTTAACTCAGGCCTTGGACTTTATTAAAGTTCCATCTTTACAGCCTACACCATCAGTTACAAAGTTAAAAATAGAATAGACTGCTGTCAATTGACAAGTCAATATACCCGATTGCACCTATCGCTCTTTACACTTGTCTCAAATCCATGTTAAATTTGTTTTTTTGCAGTTCTGAATGCAAAGGTGTTGATCAACTTTTGGAATTACTTGCCCATCAGAATAAAACTGATACTAGGTAATACTCCAACACTTTAGCTTACCTGCAAACAACCCAGCTTTACAATTTTTGCTATTGCAAACTTTATAGGGTGCCTTCCTTTTGTTAAAACTGAAGCGAATCCAAATCCAAGGATTTAAATCTTTTCCAGATAAACTCGAACTGTCTTTTGATGGATCTGGAGTTGCTGCAATTGTAGGACCAAATGGTTGTGGAAAGAGTAATATTTCAGATGCGATTAGCTGGGTTCTTGGCGAACAAAGTGCAAAGTCTTTGCGCGGCAGTCGGATGGAGGATGTAATCTTTAATGGAACTCGGTCAAGGCTTCCCTTAGGACTCGCAGAAGTTTCTATCACATTGATTGATCCGGAATTCTCTTCGAATATTACTCCTATTGATCTTTCATCTTCTAAAATACATTCTAATCAAATTTCAGAATCCGATTTGGATAATCCTGAAAATGGTGTTAAAAAACTAACCAATTTATCCGAAGACAAACCTAGTTTGTCAGAAACCAACAATAAAAAACAAAACAACTCCAGAACACAATCGAGGGAGGTCGTAGTTTCTCGACGTCTTTTTCGGTCAGGTGA
>CAYWYX010000006.1:21084-32053 GCA_964462735.1 uncultured Acidobacteriota bacterium
TCTCGCCAACTTAACTCCCTGAAACGTCAGGCCGCTAAAGCACGGCGTTATCGAAAATTGGGAGATAATATGAACGAACTCTCCAAAAATCTTTTTTCAGCTCGAAATCAAAAACTAATGGACAAGCTCGAAAAATATGCCCAACAATTCAAAGACATCCAAACTCAGGTAGACACAAAGCGACACTTTGTTCAAACAGAGGAGGAGAATTTCAGAAAAGACAATGATAAAATTTTTCACTTGGAGAACGAGTTAAAAGAGCAAAAACAGCTTCTTTCAGATTCCCGTCTGGAAACTGAAACTTCTAGACAAAAAATCCATTATCAGCAAGAACAAGTTAAACAGCTTGGAGTACGGTCTCAGGAAAATTCAGATGAACTGTTTCAAGTATCTTCCCAGGAAGAGGACTATAAGGTTGAAGTGACACAAAAGGAACTTCTGCTCAAAGAAGTACTCGAACAATTTAAAAACTTAGAAGCAAAGCATAGTTCCCAGATCAGAGAATATCAAAAACAGCAGAATGAATTAGAAGAATCAGAAACAGCTTGTGATTTGATGCGTTCTGAACAATTAAATTTAATGACTCAAATTGGCGACATTCATAGTCAAATAACCCAGTTGAATGAGCTTGAAAAACAACTTTCTAAACAGATCTCTCGTTTGGAAGATGAGCGCCAACGGGTTGCTGTAAATAAAAAGGATCTAGCCTCATCTCATGACTTTGCATCGAAAAAGCATAAAAATGAAAAAAACCAATTGATTGATTTAAAAAACAAAATTGAGGAACAAGCTACTGAGTTGAGCAAAATCAAGATGCAACGAGAGAAAGTTCAACAGCAACTAACTCAAAAACGAGAGGAAACAATTGCTCAAAGTCACCGACTCCAGTCATTAAAAGAGCTTGCAGCTCATCATGCCTACAGTACTGAGGCAGTTAAGTACTTACTCTCAGCTGTTAATAAGTCTGAAGGTACATCTTTCCAAACACAAGGAATCTTAGCTGATCTAATTGAAGTAGATCCAACCCATGAGGTGGTAGTAGAAGAATTTCTAAAACAGGAACTTGAATATCTTTTGGTCGATTCAGCTTCAACAGCTCATGATGGAATTAAAATCCTACAGGAAAATAGTGCTGGTCGTGCAACTTTCCTAATCCAGTCACAAAATCAAGACGAAGAGGATTTCGATGAAATAGAAAGTTTAGTTCAACAACTGACCCAAAATGACCCACGTTTAATTCCAGTCAGTGGGGTTGTACGATTATCTAGTGAGTACAAATACAAACTAAGAGTTGTCTTGCCACAATTTTTTCATAGTGTAATTGCCCCTAGCTACGACATAGCAATTAATATTTCTCAAACTTATCCTCAGTTAACCATTTTGACACCTCAGGGTGAAGTTATTCGCAATTATGTTATCTCAGGAGGAGGCACAACCTCTAGTGGACATCTCTCTCTAAAACGTGAGATAAGGGACCTTGAGCGTGAAGTAGGATTAACGCAAAAAGAATTAAGAAGCCTTGAGCAAGAAACTAAAACTCTTGGAGATTCTGAAGAGTTTGAAGAAGAAAAACTTAGTCAGTTAAACCAAGCAGCTCTAGATTTGGATAAAACGTTAATTGGCTCTGATCATCAACTTCATCATCTCCAAAATGAGCTAGATAACATTAAACAGCATGATGAATCGTCTGCTTCAGAATTATTAAAAATTAGAGAGGAAGTCTCAACCCTCAATCTGAAACTAATTAGTTTCAGATCTAAAATTAATGAAGCAACAACTAGAAAAGTTGAGATTGACCAAAATTTAAACTTAAAACAAAATGATTTCCGCCAGTTAAGACAACAAATATTCCATAGTTCTCACCAATTAAGTGAAGTCCGTTCGGAACTATCTGGTTGCCGTGAACGAAAAGTTGCTTCTGAAAATGACTTAAACAGGCTAAAGGAAAGTCTTCAAACCTGTCAACAACGCAGTACTAGACTCAAGAGTCAACAAGAAGATTGGGCGAAAAAAAAAGTAGAAATTCAATCCTCTATTAATCAAATAAAAGAAAAGTTATTTAATCTAGGAGTCCGTCAAGCCTCCCTTGAATCCGAAATTCGCACTAAAGAGCATGCAATTGAAGAAATCCGGAAGCTCCAAGTTAAATTGGGCGAAGACCTCCAGCACTGGCGAATTGAACTCGAGGAAATTCAAAGCAAGAAAACACAAATTGAAATTGATAGAGCAAAGCTAATTTCTGACCAATCCCATCTAAAAGAGCTCTGCAAAAAAGAATTAGGGCAAACATTAGAGTCCATTGTTGACTCTACTGATGACCTTGCTGACGAAGAATCTTTTCTTCAACTTGAACAACAGTATGAAGAACTCAGAAATCGATTAGATTCAATAGGTCCTGTTAATATGATGGCTCTTGAGGAGTTTCAAGAATGTGAAAATCGTTTTGAATTTTTAAGTCTTCAAAGACAGGATCTAATGGAATCTATCGACAATACTAATGCTGCCATAGCTGAGATTGATCAAGTTTCGTCTAAACAGTTTCAAGAAGCTTTTGAGGCTATAAATCTAAATTTTCAAGAAAGATTTCAAGACCTTTTTGGAGGGGGCCATGGTGAAATGAAGCTACTTGATCAACAAGATCTGTTAGGTTCAGGCATCGAAATTATAGCTCAACCCCCGGGGAAAAAGCTCCAAAATGTACTTTTACTTTCAGGCGGCGAAAAAGCATTGACTGCTATAAGTCTGCTATTAGCTATTTTCGAGTTTCAACCTAGTCCTTTTTGTGTTCTAGATGAAGTCGACGCTCCTTTGGATGATGTTAACTTAGGACGTTACTTACAAAAGATCAAATCAATGAGTAGTAAAACCCAGTTTTTAGTTATCACCCATAATAAACTTACAATGGAAATAGCAAACACACTTTTTGGTGTTACTATGCAGGAAGCTGGAATTTCTAAACTGGTAGCAGTCCAGTTAAGTTAATCCTATGAACTAAAATCCTTATTACTTTTGTTAATATTAGCCCTGTTGTTATCAATTGATGCTCCTTGACAACACTTTTTTTTGTACTAAAATTACGGACTCTAATCGCAATAATTTTCTTGAAAGAAATAATTGGACAGAGGCTTATTCTTTTCGGGTTTTTCTTTGTAAATTTCCTAAATTTGAGAGGATAGTGAGATAACAGTTATGAACTTATCATCTGTACATACAGAAATAAATCTACCTAATCATCAATTACTAGGGAGAGGTAAGGTTCGTGATATATACGAAGTAGACAATCAGCTTCTTATCATCACTTCAGATAGAATTTCCGCATTTGACTATGTCTTAGATAGTGGCATTCCAAATAAGGGAAAGATTCTTACTCAGATGTCTCTATTTTGGTTTGAACATATGGCAGACATTGTTTCCCACCATCTGATCTCCCACAAAGTTGAAGAATTCCCCAGTGATCTCCATCCTTATGGTGATTTACTATCTGGGAGGTCTATGTTGGTAAAAAAAGCTAAAGTTTTTCCAGTTGAATGCGTGGTTCGAGGATATTTGGCAGGTTCCGGATGGAAGGAATACCAGAATTCTCAATCTGTTTGTGGAATTTCTTTACCCACAGGACTATTAGAATCTTCCCGATTAACTGAACCACTCTTTACTCCTTCAACTAAAGCTACTACTGGACACGATGAAAATATTTCCTTCACGGAAATGGCTGATTTAATAGGAACTGAAACTGCAAAAAAACTTCGTGAAATTAGTTTGGCCATCTACAAAAAAGCTCGAGACTATGCAGGATCTAAAGGAATCATTATTGCTGACACAAAGTTTGAATTTGGTACCTATGAAGAAGAAATCATTTTGATCGACGAGGTCCTGACTCCAGATTCTTCTAGATTCTGGCCTTCTTCAGAATATGAACCAGGGAAACCACAGAAGCCATTTGACAAGCAGTTTATTCGAGACTATCTAGAAGAAATTCGTTGGAATAAGCAACCTCCAGCACCTAGCCTACCCGATTGGGTTATAGAAGCTACAAGTAAGAAATATCTCGAGGCTTTTGAACAGCTCACTGAAAGAAGACTTGAGAATTGATGCTTCTGACGCCTTAAATAATCTATTTAGTGTGGATAAGTCCATGTCAAGGTTTTATGATTTACATATTCATTCATGGTACTCTAGCGATGCTGACTATCCACCCCGCCATCTGTTTGAAATGGCTCAAAAAACTAAAATAGCTGGTCTTTCTTTTTCCGACCATGACACTTTAGCTGGTATTAGAGAAGGTAATCAACTAGCACAGGAGTTTTCTCTTGATTTTATCCCTAATGTAGAGATTAGTACCTACTATAAATCTCGACAGTTTCATTTATTAGCTCCTCTAATTGATTACCAATCTTCAGCGTTAGTAACTAGGCTCCAAATTTTATCGGAGGCACGAGTAATCCAAGCTCGAGCAAGAGTAAAAAAGCTTAGTGAATTGGGTTTTGAAATAACATTTGATGAAGTTGTTAAAGAGACTGGTCATAAAGTGCCTATGGGTCCTGCCATAGCAAAAGTCCTTTTGGCTAAGCAATCTCCTAAAGTAGCCTCCTATACAATGGGGGGAAAAGCTACTAATGGAATTATTGACTTCTACAAGGACTTTTTCTCTGAAGGTAAGCCAGCACACGTTAAGGTAGAAGCACTAGAAACTCTAGAAGCTTTGAGATTAATTAAGAAATGTCGAGGGGTACCCGTTCTGGCTCACCCTGGAGCTCAAGGTTATAAGGCAGATGAAGATATCATGGAAACATTTGTGTGCCATGGACTTGAAGGAATTGAAGCTTATTCCTCTTATCATACTCCTGAATCAGTTCAACAATTTTTAGGCTGGGCGAAACGCTGGAATTTGGTTCCAACTGCGGGCTCAGATTTTCATGGCAAAGTTAAACCACATGTATCTTTCGGATCAATTAGAAAACGCGGAAGAGAAATGGTTGAAGAACTAATGGACAGACAACATTAATGGTATGAATATTTTACAAGATTTTAGCTTTCTTGACTGGACTATAATAACTCTAGTTTTCATTTCCATGGCGGGTAGCTTTGTAAAAGGGTTTGCCAGAGAAGTTATTATACTTGTTTCAGTGATAATTGGAATAGTACTAGCTTCTTGGTCTTATCCAATAATAGGAGATTTTTTTCTGCGCTACGTCCGCACAGAAAATATAGCATCCATCCTAGGATTTATCACAGTATTCATTGCTACTCTTTTAGTTGGTACTATTGTTTCTTATTTGATGCATAGATTTGTGCGCTTGACTCATTTGCAATGGTTTGATCGTTTGCTCGGCGCTGCATTTGGTTTGATTCGAGGATGGATAATTGCGGCTATGCTGATCCTATTATTAACCGCTTTTCCAGTAGAGTTAGTAACTGTCCAAAAGGCAAAATTAGCTCCCTCTCTCCTCGTAAGTGCCCGAATTCTTGTATCAATAACACCTCCGTCCTTGAAAAAACGATTTCTTCAAGGATATTCAGATCTTGAAAAGTTGTGGATAGAATCAGCCAAACCCTAGCATCAAATTTAATAGAAGATATTGTTGACTAAAGATAGTCAATGATTTCTAGGGGTATTTGGTAATTTATAAAACCTAAAAATGGAATGTAGTACATAACAGTTAACAGGGAGTTTTAGATCGTGAAAAAACAATTAGAGAGTCTAGTCAGGCAAATGATTGATAGGGGTCTATTCTTTGATGAAGCTACCAAAGAATTCGAAAAAACTTTTATTATGGCGGGTTTAGAGAAGGCCGAAGGGAATCGTACTAGAGCAGCTAAGATGATAGGGTTACATCGCAATACATTTAGAAATAAATTCCTGTCTTTTGGCCTTTCAGCAAGTCAAAGAAATTCAAAAAGAAACAAAAATCACTTGACTCACTAAATGGCATTGCCTATTATTGGCACTCGCATTGTTGGAGTGCCAATGTTTAGTTGGCACTGACTTATAAATTATAGCAATAAGAAAGGAGACACTGGCATGAAGGTCAGACCGCTCCATGACCGATTACTGATCAGGCGGATTGAAGAAACAGAGAGTATTAAAGGTGGAATAATTATTCCTGATACCGCAAAGGAAAAACCTCAAGAAGGTGTTGTAGCTGCGGTTGGTAAAGGAAAAATCTTGGATGACGGAACTCGCCAGAATATGGAAGTAAAAGCAGGAGATCATATTTTATTTGGTAAGTATTCCGGTACTGATATCAAGGTTGAAGGTGATGAATACCTTATTTTAAGAGAAGAAGAAGTCCTGGGTATTCTTTAAAGGTGTTGGTAACTGAAAACCATCACGCAAAACACATTCAAACACTCTAATGTTAAGAATGTAGATTAAATTTCAGAAACAGAAAACAATACGGAGGAGAAAGGAATGGCAAAGAAGATTACTCACGGTGAGGACTCCCGTCAGGCCATCTTAAGAGGTGTTAATCAGTTGGCAGACGCGGTTAAAATCACCCTAGGCCCTAAAGGTCGAAATGTTGTATTAGACAAAAAGTTTGGATCACCAACAATTACTAAAGATGGTGTCACGGTAGCCAAAGAAGTTGAATTAGAGAATGTTGAAGAAAATATGGGAGCCCAAATGGTCCGTGAAGTAGCTTCTAAAACTAGTGATGTTGCTGGTGATGGTACTACCACCGCTACAGTTTTAGCCCAGGCAATTTTTCGAGAAGGAGTAAAGACAGTAGCCGCTGGTGCTAATCCCATGGCTATGAAGCGTGGTATTGACAAGTCAGTGGAGAAGGTGGTAGCAGAAATTGAAAAGTTTGCAAAACCGGTTAGGGGTAGCTCTATTGCACAAGTAGGAACTGTGTCTGCTAATGGTGACGCTACTATCGGAACAATCATCTCTGAAGCCATGAATAAAGTGGGTAAAGATGGAGTAATTACTGTAGAAGAAGCCAAAACCATTGAAACCGCCCTAGAAGTTGTTGAAGGAATGCAGTTTGATCGGGGTTACCTGTCACCCTATTTTGTTACTGATCCAGAAAGAATGGAGTGTGCTTTAGAGAATGCCTTAATCCTTCTCCATGAAAAGAAGATTAGTGCAATGAAGGATCTACTTCCCTTGCTAGAACAGATTGCAAAAACAGGAAAACCTTTTGTAATCATTGCTGAAGAAGTTGAAGGGGAAGCATTAGCTACCTTAGTTGTAAATAAACTTAGAGGAACACTTAATGGGGTTGCCGTTAAAGCTCCTGGCTTTGGTGATCGTCGTAAAGCCATGTTAGAAGACATAGCTATACTGACAGGCGGAAGAGTGATTAGTGAAGATCTAGGAATCAAGCTGGAAAATGTTCAACTAGCTGATCTTGGAAAGGCTAAAAAAGTCACCATCGATAAGGATAATACAACAATCGTAGAAGGATCTGGAAAAAGTTCTGATATCTCAGGTCGGGTTAACCAGCTCCGATCTCAGATTGATGAAACTACCTCTGATTATGACCGAGAAAAACTTCAGGAACGATTAGCTAAACTCGTTGGTGGAGTGGCTGTAATCAAGGTTGGAGCTGCTACTGAAACTGAAATGAAAGAGAAAAAAGCTAGAGTAGAAGATGCTATGCATGCAACTAGAGCTGCTGTCGAGGAAGGTATTGTACCTGGTGGTGGAACTTCTTATATCCGCGCAATACCTGCCTTGTCGAAACTAAGCCTTTCTGACGATGAGCAGATTGGGTGTGACATTGTTCGACGGGCATTAGAAGAACCTCTCCGGCAAATCGCTCATAATGCAGGAGTAGAAGGGGCTGTCGTCGTCGCCAAAGTCATCAATAGTGACAAGGAAAATTATGGCTACAATGCAGAAACTAATACTTATCGAGACTTAGTTCGGGATGGCGTTATTGACCCAGCTAAGGTTACTCGTAATGCCCTACAGAATGCTGCTTCTATAGCAGGCTTACTGCTTACAACCGAAGCTCTGGTTGCAGACATTCCTGAGGAAAACCCACCTGCACCAGCGGCACCACCTCACGGTGGAGGAGGTATGTATTAAGTAAAACACTGTGCAAGCACAAAAAAAGACCACTGGGAGTTTCCAGTGGTCTTTTTTTGCCTATTTTTTATATTTAGAGACTAATTAATCCTAAGGGTTACAGGGGGGGAATGCTACCATAGAAAGCAGAAACTAACTGCTTAAACTTAATCCTCATGTTTTAGGCGCTTTTTACCAAAAATCCAAGCAACCAATACTCCTACCATATAGAGCAACAACATTGGCATTGCAAACACCATCATAGTTGGAATGTCTGGAGTTGGTGTAATTACTGCAGCAACAATAAAAATAATTAATACAGCATAACGAAGGTTTTTTAAGAGGAACTTAGCATTTACGATCCCAAGAACTGACAAAAAGAAAATGAGAACAGGGATTTCAAATATAATAGCAGACCCTAAAATCACCACTAATGCAAAGTCAAAATACTTAGTGGCTGTCACGGCAGGCTGGAACCTTCCACCGAAATCGGTTAGGAAATCTAAGGTCATGGGAAGAGCCACATAATAAGCAAATATTCCTCCTAATAAAAATAGAATGGTAGAGGAAAGAATAAAAGGAATGGCATATCTTTTTTCTTTAGCATAGAGACCCGGCGAAATAAAAAGCCAAACTTGCCAGAGAACAGCTGGAGAAGCAAGAAAAATAGCAGCATAAAAAGCAGACTTCATGTAAATGGTAAATGGCTCTGTCGGGCTCAGGTAGGTTAATTTGTTATCACCCAAGTGCTGGGTGATCGGAATTGCCAAAAACTCATATATTAGTTCATGGAATACCCAACAGATTATAAAAGTGCTACCAACCGAAGCAATAGCAACAATGAGTCTTCGGCGCAATTCATCCAAGTGGTCTAGAAAAGACATCTTCCCGGATGACGCAAGTTCTTTTTCGTCTTGTTTTTCTTTGTCCATCCAGACTTTATTCAGATTTAGACTTTACGTTAAGTTCAGATTGGGATGAGGAAACTAAGGAAGAATTCAACTCCATATCTTTTTCTTTAACCGAATCTCCCGAAGGAGACTCATTGTTAGGTAGAGATGCTTCCAAGGAATCGTCAGATTGATCTTTCGTCGACTCAGTCGGTAATGATTCATTCTTATTAACCGAATCTCCCGAAGGGGACTCATTGTTAGGTAGAGATGCTTCCAAGGAATCGTCAGATTGATCTTCCGTCGACTCAGTCGGTAATGATTCATTCTTAACGGATTGTGTAGAAACTGTTTGGGAAGTCTCATGATCAATTACCCTTACTTCTTCTTCTAAAGTGTTTCTTAGTTCATTTGAGGCACGACGAAACTCAGATAACCCTCTTCCAAGAGATTTCCCTAATTCCGGTAATTTACGTGGGCCAAAAACAAGTAAAGCCACTACAAAGATGATAATTAGTTCAGGCACTCCTATTGGACCCATAGATTCCTCCTAGTTGATAGCCAAATCATAATGAGACTACATCAACAAGTCAAGCTAGGTTTGTCACGATAATGTACAGAACAGTTGATTATATTTAATCAATATACTTTTTTCTTTTTCTAGAAACAAAAAAACATCTTCAACAACGAAATTCATAAAAGAAAAATAAATGTACGAAACCTTCCATAAACTACTCATTTTCAAGATTATCTAGGAAAACAATACGACCTGTTTAACCTTTACTTAGATTTTCTCTGGTGCTATATTTTGGTCAACTTGAGGTTCTCATGACAAAATATAAATCGTTGACAATTGTCATATTGGTAATTGCTTTTTCTGCGTTGGTTGGAGGCTTATGGGGTAGATCAACACAAATTACCACCTTCCAATCCGAACAATTTAATAGCCTATTAAAAATATACTCTCAGGTTCTAAATATTTCAGAACAGCAATATTCTGAAAAAATAAATCTCCAAAAGAGTGTTCACGCCTCAATCCGCGGAATGTTAAGAACTCTTGATCCACATTCTAGCTTTTTTGATGCTCAGCAATTCTCTCAGTTTAGAGAGACCCAGCGGGGTAATTTTTATGGCCTTGGCATCACTATAGCTATTAAAAATGGCAAACCAACCGTTATTTCACCAATTCCAGGAACACCGGCTTACCGTTTAGGAATTCGGTCTGGTGACATCATTGCAAAAATTGAGGGAGTGTCCACTGAAGGATTATCTATTCAGGCTGTAGTTGATAAATTACGAGGATCTAAAGGAACAGTTGTAAATATTTCAATCCAACGAGCTGGAATTTCTGAGCTACTTGATTTCACAATTGTTCGTGATGCTATCCCTCATCACAGTGTGCCATTTACTTTTTTCATCAGCCAAAAAGTTGGGTACATTAAGATTGATAGTTTTAATGAAACAACCGAAAAAGAGATCAATAAAAGTCTAGACACCCTTGGATTAGATTTAAATGGAATGATATTAGATCTTAGAGATAATCCAGGCGGATACCTCCAGGCAGCAATTTCTGTAGCTGACAAGTTTCTCAAAATTGGTCAATCTGTCCTAGTAACCAAAGGCCGCAGTGCTAGTTCAAATCAAGAATATCAATCTCCTAAAGGATCAGGGAGAAAGTTATTCCCCTTAGTAGTCTTGATTAACAAAGGCAGTGCCAGTGCTTCTGAAATTGTAGCTGGGGCCATACAGGATCATGACCGCGGTTTATTAGTTGGTGAAACTACTTTTGGTAAAGGATTGGTCCAAACTGTTTTTCCTCTTAGCCAAGGTACAGGTGTTTCTCTCACGACTGCACACTGGTATACACCTAGTGGACGACTCATCCAACGGGAATATGCAAATCGTTCCTACTTCGATTATTACTATGGTAAGGGAAGAACTAATCCAAAAAACAAAATTTACTATACAGATAGTGGAAGAGAAGTTTATGGGGGGGGGGGTGTCACTCCAGATGTAGTAATAAAGAGCCTAAAACTTAATCAGTTTCAATCCCAGCTCTTAAGTA
>CAYWYX010000006.1:32153-49889 GCA_964462735.1 uncultured Acidobacteriota bacterium
TTTTACCACAAGCAAAATCTCTTTACGATGATACTAGCAAGGTAATGGTAAAAATTAAAACTGAACAACTAATTAAACCTTTTTGAGGTGCAGTTTAGTTAAAAAGTAATCAATCAGTATTTTAAATAAGAAAATATTTGCTATTTTAAGTTCTTTTTTATGACCTATGAACCCGTTATTGGTCTCGAAGTACATGCACAACTTCGTACCAAAACAAAAATATTCTGTTCGTGCTCCACTCAATTTGGTTCACCACCTAATACTAATACTTGCCCCGTTTGTCTTGGTCTTCCAGGAGCTTTGCCAGTACTGAATCGATCTGTCGTTGTTATGGCAGTAAAAACGGGCATGGCACTCAACTGCAAGATCAACCAGATTTCTATTTTTGCTCGAAAGAATTACTTCTATCCTGATCTCCCAAAAGGTTATCAGATTTCTCAATTTGACAAACCATTAGCTGAGTTTGGTTTTCTAAATGTAATTGAAGATAAAAAATTTAAAAAGATTCGAATCAAACGAGTCCATTTAGAGGAAGATGCTGGAAAATCCATCCATGATGGGTTCTCAGATTCAAATCGCTTTAGCTATATTGACCTCAACCGAAGTGGAACACCGCTTATCGAAATTGTTAGTGAACCTGACATTTTTTCACCTACTGAAGCTCACAACTATTTAACCAAATTAAAAACTATATTAGAGTACCTTGAAGTATGTGATGGCAACATGGAGGAAGGCAGTCTACGTTGCGATGCTAATGTTTCAGTTCGACCGACTGGATCTAACAAACTAGGGACTAAAACAGAGCTTAAAAATTTGAATAGCTTTCGCTTTCTACAAAAAGCCCTCGAATATGAAATTGGTCGGCAAACCCGAACAGTGCAACAAGGTGGAGTTATTAACCAAGAAACTCGACTCTGGAATCCTTCAGATCAACGAACTATTCCTATGCGTAGCAAGGAGGAAGCACATGATTATCGTTATTTCCCTGAACCAGACTTACCTCCTCTAGTAGTTGATAATAATTGGCAAGAAAAGATTCAATCAGAAATGCCTGAATTGCCAGAAACTAAGAGAAAACGCTTTGAGACCCAATACTCCATCCCAGAATATGACGCAGGGGTATTGACAAGTACGCGAGCTCTGGCTGATTTTTTCGAAGAAACAGCTAGAAAATCAAAGAATCCAAAAACCGCCTCTAATTGGATAATGGGCGATCTTTTGCGTGATCTAAGAGAATTTAACCTAAAGATTGAAGCTTCTCCAATTACCCCCAACAACTTAGCCGAGCTAATTGACTGTATAGAAAGCAGAGAAATCTCTAACAAAATGGCAAAAGAAATTTTTGAGGTCATGTTCAGGGAAAAAAAATCAGCTCGAAAGATCATCAAAGAACAAGGCTTAAAACAGATTACTGACCCAAACAAAATTAATAATTTCATTCAAGGTGTAATTACTGATAACCCCAAGATCTATGCAGAATACAAGGGTGGGAAAAAAGCAACTTTTGGATTTTTTATAGGACAAGTAATGAAGGCAACGAAAGGCCAAGCTAACCCAAAATTGGTTAATGAACTTTTAAAAACTGCTCTTGACCAATAGACGGAGAGCTTATCAAGACGATTTTAGTACACTTAACTTTTTACTATTAATATTTTCGTTTAGTTAAGTTGATTGTTAAAGATTTTAAATGGTAATATCAGGTTTTTACTGACTTCCATTAATGTGGTTTTAAATAAATAATATTTTTTAGACATTTTTTAGAAAATTGCTAGAGCACTTGATAAAGTTAGCAATTAATAAGATCAACTAGTGTTTTGAAACAAACATCTTTATACAAAATCCAATTGACTTTGAAGGCCAAATTTGGAAATTTTCAAGGCTGGAAAGTCCCACTTTGTTTTTTTTCATTAGAAAAAGAAGACTTGATTCTAAGGAATAAAGTAGGCCTTTTGGACCTCTCATACCTTGGTATCATTGAACTTAGAGGAAAGGATCGATCTCGTTTCCTCCATGGAATGGTGACTAATGATATTAAGAACCTTAAAGTTGGTCGAGGTTGCTACGCTTTAATGCTAAATCCCCAAGGAAAGATTCTCAGTGACATGCGAGTTCTTTGTTTAGAAGAAACTTTACTCCTGATTTTAGAACCAGATTTGATTGAAAAAACCCTCTCTCTCCTTAGAAAATACATAATTTCAGAGCAAGTTGAAGCTACAAATTTATCTAGTGATTTGGGTGTATTATCAGTACAAGGACCTTATGCTAAAAAAGTAGTTCATTTACTCAATACTAAGAGTGACCCTCCTACCTCTCCTTTTGAAAATTTTTGTTTGAGCTATGAAGGAATTAGAATTCATTGTGCTCGGATAAATAGAACAATTCATGGTGGTTATGACCTTATTATTAATAATGAACGTTTAGGCTATGTTTGGAATACCTTGCTTGAAAATGGATCAAAATTGGGTCTTCAGCCAGTAGGCTTAGAAGCTTTAGATGTGCAACGCCTTGAAATAGGGACTCCCTCATATGGAATTGATATGGATGAAAACCGAATTCCACTTGAAGTAGATATAGATGAGGCTATAAGTTACACCAAAGGTTGTTACATTGGTCAAGAAGTAGTAGCTCGAGCTACTTATCTAGGAAATGTTAACCGCAAATTAATTGGACTTCTATTTTCAACCAAAATTCCAGCAGAAAAAGGAGATAAAGTTTTCATCGCCGATAAGGAAGTGGGCTGGATCAGTAGTAGCTTATATTCCCCTAACTTAAAACGTGCTATTGCTTTTGCATATATCCGCAAAGAAGGATGGAGTCCTGGTACAAAAGTAGAGGTATCAAGTCAATCAGATCTGAAAGAAGCGATAGTTACAAAACGTACATTCTTAAAATAAAGAAGTTAGAAAATCTACAACATTTTTTGCTAATTACAATAAGAATATAAAGTTTAGTTTTTGGTTCAGACAGATGGCATCTTTTCGATTTGACATTTTGCTAGAAGTCAGATTTCGAGACCTAGATGCGTTAGGTCACGTCAACAATGCTGTGTATCTTACCTATTTTGAAATAGCTCGTACCCACTATTGGAAAAATCTTTTTGGACTTCCAGCAGCTCAGAACTGGGGCTTTGTCATGGTACGAACTGAGTGTAATTATCGTTCTCCAGCTCTCTTAGGAGAAACCATTAAAATTAGTACTCGTATTTTGTCAATCAAGAACTCGAGTTTTACATTCGAGTACCGCCTAATAGAGAACCAAACTGGAAGGCTCATTGCTGAAGGTCTTTCAATACAAGCTTGCTATGATCAAAAAACTGGAAAAACCATTCAAGTTTCAAAAGAAATGAGAAGAAAAATCCAAAATTTTGAAGGAATTAAATAATTTCCAAGTTAATTTCATGCTAGGAAGGGTTCTTTAAAAGTCTAAGGCTCTCAATAAAAGGGGGCCTTGCAATACCCTCCTCAGTGATGATTGCACTAACATAAATGTTAGGAGTAACATCAAAAGCAGGATTTTTTGCTGTAGTACCATTAGGAGCAATAAAAGTCTTACCTAAGGAAATAACCTCACTAGGAGAACGTTGCTCAATTGGAATCTCCTCACCATTTGAGACATTTAAATCTATGGTTGACAATGGTGCTGCAACATAAAATGGAATGCCATGTTCCCTTGCCAAAACTGCTAATGAATAGCTTCCTATTTTGTTGGCTACATCCCCATTAGCAGCAACACGGTCGGCACCAATTAGGACACAGTTCACTTCCTTATTTTTCATAAAATAACCTGCCATACTATCGGTAATTAAAGTTACTGGTATCTGATCCTTTTGTAACTCCCAGACTGTTAACCGAGCTCCTTGCAAAAATGGGCGGGTTTCATCTGCAAGGACACTAACTCTTTTCCCTTGTTCAACTGCTGACCTGACCACACCCAAGGCTGTTCCATATCCCGCTGTTGCTAGGGCACCAGCATTACAATGAGTGAGAACACAATCTTGATCTTTAATTAGCTTGGCACCATGGCCTCCCATCATACGATTAAGCAGTACATCCTCTTTTTGAATGTGAAGGGCTTCATTCTTTAAAGCACTCACAACTGACCCAAGGCCTGTCTCCTTGAATTTCAGATAAACCTGCTTCATCTTTGTAATCGCCCAAAACAAATTAACCGCAGTAGGCCGAGTCTCAGCAAAAGTTTCACATATATTTAAAAAAGCCTTTTCAAATTCTTCAGGATTCTCAGTTTTAATATGTCGGGCACCAAGAGCTATTCCCATTGCTGCTGCCACTCCAATAGCTGGTGCACCTCGAATTACCATTTCTTTAATTGCACGAGCTACTTCTACATACGTCTTTAGGACCGGATAAACCTCTTGGGAGGGCAACTTCCTTTGATCTATCATAACTACACCTTCATCTGTCCATTCAATAGTCTTAAACATCTGTTAAACTTTTCCTTTTTTAAAAGAGGTATCCAGCTCCAAAAACGACGGCCGCACACTAATATTAAATAAACTATATCACATCATATCAATGGCTATAATTCAAAACTCCTATGGTAATATTAAGTTTTTAAAAAACCATTAACCACCATTAAATTGAAATACGACCTTATCATTTTTGACCTAGATGGAACTTTGATAGACTCTAAGGTTGACCTCGTCAATAGTGTTAACTTTACTCGTAAACAGTTAAACCTAAATCCCTTACCTGACGAAATTATTTTCTCTTACATTGGGGATGGTGTTCAAAAACTTATTCAACGAGCTGTCAGTGAGACTAGAAATAAATCAGTATTTAGTCGAGCTCTAAATATCTTTCTTAGTCACTACAGAGATCATCTTTTAGATTACACAATGGTTTATCCCGGAGTTTTGGAGGTCCTAACTAAGTTAGATCATAAGGTTCTTGGTGTACTAACAAATAAACCTCTTGAATCAACCTTAGCTATTTTGACAGGTCTCAATATTAAAGAAAGATTCTGTTTTATTTATGCAGGAAACAGCTTTAGGCAAAAAAAACCTCACCCAGTAGGAATCAACAAAATACTTAATGAAACAAAAATACCCCGACATCGTACGTTAATGGTAGGAGATTCTTATATAGACATGGAAACTGGTCAAAATGCCAGAGTTTCGACTTGTGGGGTAACCTATGGTTTAACTGGTAACACACTATCTAGCTGTAAACCACAGTTTCTCATTGATGATATAAAAAAATTAATACCAATAGTATTAGGTTAAAATAGCTTATTGATTAACCTGCCCTTATCTTTTTGCTCTATTCCGATAAAGATCTATTAATCAAAATATAGGAATTTAATAATCTGGATGATTTAGTACGCTTTTTGTAAAGTTTCCTTTACTACATCAGCCAGCATTCGTAAAAAACTTGGATGATCATTGACAGTAGGAGCCCTATAAAACTTGACATTAAACCTCTGAGCAATTTCTTGGGCCTCAACATCAAGGTCATATAAAACTTCAACATGGTCACAAACAAAGCCAATAGGGGATAACAAAACGCTTTGACAACCTTTTTCTCCTAGGTCAGTAATTACGTCACAAACATCTGGTTCCAGCCATGGCTGACTAGGCCTCCCACTGCGACTCTGGTAAACCAAATCCCATTCTCCTAAACCATTTAATTTAGAAGCTACAGCACGACATGACTCAAAAATTTGTTCAACATAAGGGTGGCTCAAGCTCTTGGGAACACTGTGGGCTGTAAAAAGAACTCTAGTCTGATTTTTCAAATGGATTGGAATATTATCTATTTCAGATCGTAGTTGATCAGCCATTGCCTCAATGAACATGGGATGGTCAAACCATGGTTCACAGTAGTGTATAGTAGGAATCTTACAACCTTTTTCTTGTTTCAGAATTTCCTTACACCGTTGGATAGCAGTCTGATATCGTCCCCAACTAGCTTCTCCCTGATGTGGAGCCAAAATAATTCCAATAGCATTTTCTATTCCATCTTTGGACATCATTTCTAAAATATCTTTTAACAGTGGATCCCAGTTACGCATCCCTACATAAACTGGTAATGCTAAACCTTCTTTTTTAAGGATCTGACTTAATCCTTTGGCTTGCTTAAGAGTTAAATCATTAAAGGGCGATTTACCCCCAATCGCTTGATAATGGTGGATTACCTCCTCGATTCGCTCATTGGATACTTTTCTTCCTTTTAGAACATTCGCTAGAAATGGTTGAATCTCTTCTGCACATGTAGGACCACCAAAACCAATCAATAAAACGGCTTGGTACTCTTTCATTTACGGTTCTCCTTTAAGTGTCAATCCAGATAACTAATAGTCAATTTTGAGCAAAAGAGACTTATATTTTTACTACTTTTATTTTCATGACAGAGTATTAGGAAGTGTAAAAACCCAAAACGATTCTTCAATGAAAACTTGGTAAAATATAACGTAAATACAGCTAAAATGTCGCCTTAGGTCTAAATTAAATTTGCTAACTTACGAGAGTAAAAATAGTAGTTTTAACTGAAATAATCAAAACTACTACTTAATTTTTATTTTACCCCTTTAATATATCAACCTTTTTCTCTTTCAAACTTACTAGAATTCAGATTGTTTTCTACCTTTAAAATAGATAAACTCGGTACGGAGTAGTTTCTAATTAATTGAACTTCCTTCCCTAAAAAAAGGAGATTAAGGGATGTCAGATGCTGAACGGAAATCAATAATAGAAGAATTGAAGAAATTGTACTGTATGGAATTAGAGGTTGTAATGAATTATTTGGCCAATTCCATCATTCTTGACGGTGTTCGCGCAGAGGAAATCAAAAAGGCTCTTGCAGCTGACGTTACTGAAGAATTGCTTCATGCCCGTCAACTAGGAGAAAGGATCAAACAACTCGGTGGAAGGGTACCTGGATCCCTAGAACTGACCTTTGGACAGAAGACTCTGCAACCACCCTCAAGCACTACTAATGTAACAGCTGTAATTGAAGGGGTTCTTAATGCAGAAAATCAAGCTATTGAACAATACTACGCAGTAATTAAAGTATGTGAAGGAATCGATTATGTTACTCAAGATTTAGCTATCAAATTAGTTGCTGACGAAGAAACACATAGAACTTTGTTTGAAGGGTATTTGAAAGAATATCAAAACGACTCTTCAACTTAATTTGTAAATGATGTTTATGAAGGGATTTTCAGAACAAGACTAACCTGCTGTTCTCTTTCCATCTTGAGCTTTGGTAAGGTCCCTCACAAGCAAATCCATGAGGATGTTGGTATTAAGACTGGATTGCTTAATTCCATCATCAATTTTTGCAAGGGTTTCAAGAGCAGTAACTAAGGTTTTTCTTGATAATTGTTTAGCTGGAACCAACATTTTTTTTAAGAAGTATGAACTTCCTCCTATCTTTAGAGCCATCCCCCCCAAACCCATTGTTTTAGATAATTCTTTAATTTCCAATAAAGTGCGTAAGCGTTTACTTAAGAAGGCAACAATTAATAACATATCTCTAGGGTTTGCTGTCAACTCATGAGATAGACGCAAAGCATTTTTCTGATTTCTATTCAACAAGGCATCCATCAAGTCAAATACCGTATGGTCACGAGCAAAACCAGCAATGGATTGAACCATTTCAAGATTAATCTTCTTTTTAAGATTACAGAATGCTATCAATTTTTCAATCTCCATGTTAAGTCGTCCCAAATCAGTACCCTGAAGCTCAATTAATGACTCCAAAGCTTGAGTTTCAATGCTAAATCCTCTTTTCTCTAGTTGTCTAATGACCCATCCTTTCATCTGCTGTTCATTCAGAGGTTCTAGGTTAACAACTTGGGATTGTGACTGCACCAGAATTTTATAAATTGTCTTTTGTTTATCTTTTTGGGACAAAGCTCCAGCTAAAAAAATTAGAACTGAATCAGGATTAGGATTTTCAAGATAATTTTTTAGTTGTTTACCTCTACCTTCTCTTAATTTCATTACCCCTTTTATGAAGATGATTTGTTTGGAGCCAAAAAGAGAGGAAGTAGAAGCTGAGTTAAGAATATCATCAAGTGGTGTCTGATCAAGGTCTACTCTTAGATTTAAAGAACTAATACCCCAATCCTCTTCTAAGGCCTTACACAGCATATTCTGAGCTGCTTCTCTCAAAAAAACATCTGGACTAGATATAAGATAAATTGTACTGAATTGTTTTTTTCGAAGATTGGCTTTAAATACTGAAAATAGCATAGACACTATTTTATCTTAGATAGTTGAATCAAAAAGACTCTAGGATACCAGTAACAAGATCACGAGAAAAACCCCTAGACAATCGTTCTATCGCAGGACCTTCCTCTGGAAAAAATCCTTCAGATTCTTGACTAATCTGGAACTCTTCTCGAAAAAAATAGTTAGAATTTTGGAACAATACTTTGTTAGTTTCCAATTCTTTCAGTTCAAGCTTCAGACGCACTGTAATCAGAAAAGTTGAACCAACTCCATTTACAAAGATAACCGGAGTTGAGGTAAATTCCGTAACGATTCCAGATAGCAAAGCATCACTAGATCCAGCATCTGAAGTGATTTGGTAATTAGTTCTAGAAATTAACTCTTCCACTACTGCTCTGGTCAAACGTTGCTCCAAACGGTATTTGGTTGTCTGATTGACAAAAATGGGAACAGCTATTGAATTGATTGAGCGTGGAATAGCCGTTGCCTTACCAGCTATGCGATACCCGCAACTAACAGAAAACATACTAACCAACAAAAAGTTAACCAAAAAGCAATAGTTCAAATCAAAATTAAACCTGTGTCCTTTTTTGTTTTTCAAAGTTCTATACCACCACGTTAACTAGTTTACCTGGAACATAAATTAACTTTTTGGGCTCTTTTCCACCAAGATTACGCTGGACAGATTCATTGCTTAGAGCAACTTGGCGAGCTTGTTCTTCAGTTAAATTGACAGGCATGGTTAATCGTCCACGCACCTTTCCATTAACCTGGAGAACTAGAGTAATTGATTCGTCGGTCGCTAAACTTTGATCAACTTTAGGCCAAGCTTGTTGATGTATTGAGTACGGTCGACCTTTAAGCAACCAAAGTTCTTCAGCCATGAAGGGAGCTACTGGAGCTAACATAAGTAATAGGGCATCAGTAGCTTCCAAAAAAAATTTATCTGTAACAGGCTTATCTCTAATCTCGTAGAGGACATTGGTAAATTCCATAAGCGACGAAATGACTGTATTAAAACGAAAGGTTTCGATATCTTTTGTAACTTTCCTTATGGTTTTATGTGTCCAACGAAGCAATTCTCTATCTGTTTGCTTAGTATCAGAAGTAGGAATACTGTCTATTTCAGGTGACAAAATGATGTCCCAAGCTCGACGCAACCAACGGAATGTTCCAGCTAATCCACTGGTATTCCAAGGTGTTGACATCTCAAAGTCGCTAATAAACATTTCATAAGAACGGAGGGCATCTCCTCCCCATTTTTCAACTACTTCATCTGGAGTAATAACATTACCTCGACTCTTAGACATTTTTTCCCCATCTAATCCTAAGATCATTCCTTGATTGCGTAAGGATCTGAAAGGCTCAATAAAAGGTAGGACTTCTAGATCAGATAATACTTTCGTCCAAAATCTTGAATATAGGAGATGCATGACTGCATGTTCTGCACCTCCAACATAGATATCTACCGGTAACCAGTACCGCACTGCTTTGAGGTCAAAAGGTTCGTTTACATTTTTTGGACTCACAAAACGCAGAAAATACCAAGACGAACAGGCAAAGGTACCCATTGTATCAGTTTCACGTCGCCCTTCTGTCCCATCAGGCAGAGAAATCTTTGTAAATTCTGAAATTGCAGCTAGAGGAGATTCACCTGTATCAGTGGGTTGATAATTCTGTACATCTGGCAACTGCACAGGTAAGTCTCCTGTTAGAACCGGAACCTCACCATCAGGAGTATGAATGATTGGAATTGGTGTTCCCCAGTATCGTTGTCGACTAATCCCCCAATCACGCAGTTTGTACTGAACACTTGTATTACCCTTACCAGATTGTTCTAACCATTCAGTAATTTTAGTAATAACAGCAGGAGTTTTACTTCCACTAAATAATCCTGAGTCTGTCAAGACCCCTTCGCTTATCCACGCCTTTTTCATATTTTCCGGATACAACGGTTTATCCACACCAACCGGCTGAATCACTACTTGAATTGGCAACGAATTTTGACGAGCAAAATCAAAATCCCTTTGATCATGGGCTGGAACAGACATAATGGCACCAGTTCCATAGCTCATTAAAACGTAGTCTGCTATCCAGATTGGAATTTTTTTATCATTTACTGGATTAATTGCGTAAGCACCAGTAAAAATACCACTTTTAGATTGACCTTCTGCAGTTCGATCAAGATCGCTTCTCCCTTTTGCCTTCAACACATAATCCTCTACGTCTGATTTGAAACTGGGAAGGGTAAAAGAATCGATCATAGGATGCTCAGGAGCAAGAACCATAAAGGTAACACCCCATAGAGTATCTGGACGAGTAGTAAAAATTTTTATGGGACCAGATTTTGTATCAAAATTAACTTCAGTCCCTACACTCCTTCCAATCCAATTTCGCTGCATTAGCTTAATATTTTCTGGCCAATCTAAGTTTTCTAAATCAGCTAATAAACGGTCAGCATAAGAAGTAATTCGAAAAGACCATTGTTTCAACACTCTTTTTTCAACTAAAGCCTGGCTTCTCCAACCGCGACCATCTACTACTTCTTCATTTGCCAAAACTGTTTTTTCGATAGGATCCCAGTTAACCATTGAAGATCCTCTGTAAGCCAATCGAAACTGATTCAAGTATTCTCTTTTACCTTTTACTTTCAAATCTTTCCAATCTTTTTCTGTTATTTCTGGAGCTCCAGGAATCTCTTGACTGCCTCTTAAAGTTAATTCTTCCTCTAAAGAAGAAATGGGCCTTGCTACTTGATTACGAGGGTCAAACCACGCATGATAAAGTTGAAGAAAAATCCATTGAGTCCAACGATAGTACTCAGGTAAGGAAGAGTTTATCTCACGAGTCCAATCAAATGAAATCCCAAGTAACTGCATCTGGCGCTTATAGTTGGTAGAGTACTTAGCAATTAACTTAGCAGGGTTAGTTTTTTCTTTAATTGCCGCATTTTCTGCTGGAAGACCAAAAGCATCCCAACCCATTGGATGTAAGACATTATAGCCCTGCATGCGATAGAAACGGCTTAGGACATCAGTAGGTACATAATTTCGACAGTGACCAACACTAAGACCATCTCCAGATGGATAAGGGAAAAAATCTAAAATATATTTTTTAGGAAGCATCTTCCCAGGAATGGTTCGGTAGAGTTGGTCAACATTCCAACGATCCGCCCACTTACTCTCAAATTGTTTTGGTTCGTATTTAAGGGTCATGATAAGATTAATCTTAAAATTAGACCAAATTAGTTATGCTTGAAAACCTTTGTCTAGAGTATGTTTCAGAGATTACGATGGTAACAAAGGCTTGAAAGAGACGTCAAGATGAAACCCAATGTCTAGAATTAGAACAACAGAAACAAAAAGTTCTAAGACAATGGTTGGTCTGAACAAGTTGACTAAAGAGAAGTGCCTCTGACAAATTAGATTTTACCTAAATCTTAACTCCTACTTCTTTCAAATAAGATTATATTCATCTCTGCTAGGATTGTAGCTCGCTGTGCTATACTGCTGAAAATTTTATCTGTACTTGAAGTTTTTTGATTTATGAAAGTAGAAGCTATAGATGCCAATTCCAAAATCCAATAAGATCTGGTTTAATGGACACTTTGTTCCATGGGATGAGGCTAAAATTCATGTTTTGGCGCATGTTGTAAATTATGGATCTTCAGTCTTTGAAGGGATCCGATGTTATAATACAATACAAGGTCCAGCTGTTTTTTGTCTCAACCAACATGTGCAACGGTTGCTTAATTCAGCAAAGGTATATCGAATGGAAGTCCCATACTCTCATTCAGATCTATCTGATGCCATACTTCAAACGATTCAACAAAATAATTTAAAAGAATGCTATATTCGTCCGATCATTTTTCGAGGTTATGGAGAAATTGGTGTCAATCCGTCAGATTGTCCTCTGGAGGTCGTAGTAGCTGTTTGGGAATGGGGTCAGTATCTTGGTAATGAAGGAATAGAACAGGGTGTTGATGTTTGTGTTTCCTCTTGGACTCGACTTGCACCAAATACACTTCCAGCTCTGGCAAAGGCTGGAGCTAATTATATGAACTCACAGTTGATTAAAATGGAGGCTCTCCAGCATGGCTATTCAGAAGGAATTGGACTGGATACTGCTGGCTATGTAAGCGAAGGTAGCGGAGAAAATATTTTTCTCATTAATGAGGGAGTGGTGATTACGCCACCTTTATCCTCTTCCGTCCTACCTGGAATCACTCGTCGAGTGGTTATAGATATTTGCCATGACTTAGACATAGAAATTCGAGAACAAGGTATTGCCCGCGAACTTTTATATTTGGCTGATGAACTGTTTTTTACCGGAACAGCAGCTGAAGTTACTCCAATTCGAAGTGTAGATAAAATTACTGTTGGAAAAGGCCTCCGAGGACCTATTACAACTAAAATCCAAGAACGATTTTTCCAAATTGTTCAAGGGAGAAATCTTGACCACCCTAATTGGCTAGTATTTCTTTGAAATTTTAATACCTATCCTTAATTTAAACCCTATAACTAAAAACTTATTTGTTACTAATGGAAGGTTGAAATGCGAGTTTTTCTAGATCATTCTCTGTTCAAGTGAACCTCCCAGGTTAGCACCTATCATACAAGAATAAATCCTACTTCAATCTAACTAATACACTGAACTGAGTTAATAACGACATGAGATTATGTTAATTAAACCTTCTCTATCACCAGTCAAACTAAAATCTCTGCAGTCTAAATCTTTACAGCAAGAAATTCATCAATTATCATCAAACTACAAAAGGAGATTATCAAGATTATTAATGTCTTAGTTTGAAAACTTCTTTCATCAATAAATAACAAAAAAGACCCAGAAAAAATGGTAAAAGGCAAGCAGGGTTACATTAAAAGTAAAAACATAACACTACTAGACACCATTGAGACAGGATTTGAATGGGCTGTCAAAACATTATCTCACCGGCCACTCACGACTAAAGCAATAGAAAGAAAGCTACTCATTCGTACTAATAATGCCTCGAAGGTAACGTCTATTATCAATCGTCTAGCTGGCTGTGGTTATTTAGATGATCGCAAATTCATTGAATCCTTTATCTCGACACGTATTCGACGGGGACCCTACAGTCGCTATAAACTAAAGAGAGAACTCATAGCTCGTGAACTGCCTGAAAAACTAGTTAACGAAATGATAGAGAAACTCGTACGGCCAGAACAAGAATTAGCTCAGTTATCAACCATCATAGAACGAAAAACAAAAGCTTGGTCTGGTCCAGCAGATGAAAAAAAATTAGGTAAGCTTTATAATTATCTACTGAGGCTAGGTTTTTCTGAAGAAGCAATTAGAAATCACTTCCAAGACTCCTTAAATTACTGTAGAGACTGGGAAAATTAAGAAAAGACATATCTAACCATAGCAGTATCTAGAGGATTAAAAACCTTGACTGGAAATAAAACTCGAAAGAAATTTCTAGATTACTTCTCTAAACAAGATCATCGCATTATCAAAAGCTCTTCCTTAGTACCGGCTAATGATCCTAGTTTACTTTTTACAAATGCTGGAATGAACCAATTTAAAGACGTATTTCTAGGAAAAGAAAAAAGAAACTATGTTCGAGCTACGACCTCTCAAAAATGTGTTCGGGCAGGTGGTAAACATAATGATTTTGAAAACGTCGGCAAGACAGCTCGGCATCATACATTTTTTGAGATGCTGGGAAATTTTTCCTTTGGCGACTATTTTAAAACAGAAGCTATAGCATTAGCCTGGGAGTTGGTAACCCAAGAATTTGGACTGGATCCAAAACAATTATGGATTACGGTTTATAAAGACGACGATGAATCTTTCAATATCTGGAATCAAAAGATAGGAATTCCAACTAATCGAATTTTCAAATTGGGTGAAAAAGATAACTTCTGGGCCATGGGATCCACGGGTCCATGTGGGCCTTGTTCAGAACTTCACTTTGACCAAGGCCCCAGTGGGAGTGAGTCAAAGCACCAAGACTGCGTTTTTCCTTGTGACTGTGGTCGCTACGTTGAAATTTGGAACTTGGTTTTCATGGAGTTTGATCGTCAAGATTCTGGGGAGTTAGTTCCGTTACCCCAACCTTCAGTAGATACTGGCATGGGGTTAGAAAGAATGACTGCTGTTTTGCAAGGAAAAACAAGTAATTATGAAACTGATCTTCTTCGCCCTTTAGTTGATTACGCTGCTGAAATCGCAAAAAAAGCCTACGGAGATGAAGCCGCAATCGATGTTTCATTACGAGTGATTGCTGACCATGCTCGTGCAGCCACTTTTTTAATTAGTGATGGAGTAATACCTTCAAATGAAGGAAGAGGATATGTTTTGCGTAAAATCCTACGTCGTGGCATCAGACATGGAAGATTACTTGGAATTGAAACAAATTTCCTACAGCAAATAACTGGAAAAGTGATGGAATTAATGAAAGAACCCTATCCAGAAATGATTTCTTTTCAACAATATGTGGACAAAGTTGTTGCGAATGAAGAAAATCGGTTTCGTTCAACTCTTCGCATTGCTCTGGATCAGTTTAATACTGCCCTAACTGCCGTTCTTCCATCAAACGCCAGAAAACTAGTCCTCCCCGGAAAAATCATGTTTAAATTTTATGATACATATGGCCTACCGCTGGACCTAATGCAAGAAATTGCTGATGAAAAACAAATCGAACTTGATGAAATAACTTTCAATAAACACCTAGAGCAACAACGAAATCGAGGGAGAACAAGCTGGATTCAATCAACCGAAGAAACTGCTCTGTCAACTAAAAGGAATTTCTCTTTCAATAAAACAAATTTCCTTGGCTATAAAAATCTCGAGGTTAAAACTGCTCAGGTAATAGGTATTTATTTGCAAAGTAAGAATGTTCCAACCCTAACAGAAGGTCAAGAAGGTGAGATTTT
Source organism: uncultured Acidobacteriota bacterium (assembly GCA_964462735.1). Lineage (GTDB taxonomy): Bacteria > Acidobacteriota > Terriglobia > Versatilivoradales > Versatilivoraceae > JAKUNG01. The sequence goes on from CAYWYX010000006.1 coordinate 47,265, forward strand.
TCTCGATAAAAGTCCATTCTATACTCAAAAAGGCGGTCAAATTGGTGATACAGGTGTCCTAAAGGGTACTAATTTTGAAGCTGTTGTCACCGATACCTATGATGTTGGACCCAGCTACTCAGCCCACTTAACAAAATGTATTCGTGGCTCTATGGAACTCAATGACGAAGTTCATGCAACTGTAGATTTAATTCGTCATAATTCAATCAATAGAAATCATACTGCTACTCATTTGCTCCATTCTGCCCTCAGACAAATACTCGGCTTTCATGTTAAGCAGTCTGGTTCACTAGTAGCTGAGGACCGTTTACGGTTTGACTTCACCCACTATGCCCCCCTTGAAACTGAGTCAATTGTAGAAATCGAAAATTTGGTTTATGAAAAGATGCTACAGAATTTTCCAGTGACGACTTTAGTCAAAAATCTTGATGAAGCCATCTCCGAAGGCGCTACGGCTCTATTTGGAGAAAAGTATGGTAATCAGGTAAGAGTTGTTTCGATAGATACCTTTAGTAGAGAACTGTGCGGAGGTACTCACGTCAAAAATACAGGAGAGATTGGTCTATTCAAGATTATTAGTGAAAGTGGTATTGCCTCAGGCATTCGACGAATTGAAGCTCTAACGGGAAAGGCTGCTTTTGACCGATTTCGAGGTGATGAAGAGCTTATTAATGAACTTCAAGATATTTCAAGAGTTGGTCGAGGGGAATTAACAGTATCTTTAAAGAAATTTCAGTCTGATATTAGATCAAAAGACGATACATTAAAAAAGATACGGTACGACCTTGCTAAATACCATGTTAAACAGATAATGGAATCTGCCCTAAATTTTAAAGATGTAAAGGTTCTCACAGGTGTTGTCAATAACTTAGATAAAGGTTCTCTGAGGAATTTAGTCGATGAGGTTAAGTGTCAAATTAATAAAGGGGTTGTAGTTCTAACATCTGTAGTCGATGGAAAAATTTCTTTGGTAGCATCAATTACAGACAACCTAACTCCAAATCTTCATGCCGGGAAAATGGTCAAAGAAATTGCTTCAATGATAGATGGTAACGGAGGAGGCAGGCCAACAATGGCTGAAGCAGGTGGAAAGGATTGCTCTAAAATCCCTCAAGCCATGGAGGCAGTAGGTATTTACGTGGAGAAGATAATTGAAAAGTCAAATTAAATTGATGAGGTTTTAAAACATCCTTAAAATAAACGGTTTTACTGGAACTTAAATAGTTAAGCCCTGTCTGTTAGTGATATGCTACTAGTTGGTAAATAGACTTTTTCCTCATGTTTATCGTCTTAATAATAATGAAAGGGGTTTAATTTTAATTGTTTAGCTAAACCCGCTGTTATTAAAGTCAGGTAATGGAGATAGACTCTTGCTATACAAAAAATATTTTGGGAGCTTACTTATCTTCTGTTTTAGTTTTCTAGCAGATGTATCAATTCTGCAAGCTCAGAAAATTGTAAAGGTTATTGGTAAAGATGGAAGTCCAATATTTTCTAACTCGGATGATTTAAATCAGTTCTTTAATAGTCAACAGTTGCTTAAGTCTGACCAAAAAAAGAAATATCTTCGCAGATCAACTAATAAGAATCTATCCAATTCGGTTATAAAACTAATTGACCAAGTTGCTACTCAATACGATATTGACCCTGAACTCGTCAATGCCGTGGCTAGGGTAGAATCTAATTTTAACCCAAGCGCTGTTTCACCTAAAGGAGCATTAGGAATTATGCAGTTACTTCCTTCAACAGCTGACCGTTTTGGTGTCCATGATGTCTATGATCCAAAACAAAATATAGAAGGAGGTGTTAGATATCTCAAGTTTTTAGATAACATGTTTTCTGGAAATCTCCCTCTAGTGTTAGCAGCGTATAATGCTGGGGAAAATGCCGTAAAAAGATTTGATGGAGTACCTCCCTACACAGAAACACAGAATTATATTCGTAAAATCCAACAATTTTATAAAAAAGACAATATTAGCTCTCAAAAGAAAGATGCATTAAAATCAAACATCATCAGCTATCAAGATTCAAATGGGGGAGTTTTCTATTCCAACCTTGAACTAGATTCCCAGTAATTTAAACCCTATTTATGACTATTATAATTAAGTAGAAATGAAAACGTTCATCAGGCAAGGAATTACCGGATTAATCCTGGTCGTGACACTCTGCGTTGTTCAGGTGACGGCTAATGATCTTGTCCAATTGGCAAAAGATTATGTTCCAAAGTTGGAGAAAAACCTCTTTGAAGATTTTGCTCCACTTTGGCTTTCGAGGGGAGTAGACCAAGACAATGGAGGTTGTAAAGTCCCCAAACCTACAACCAGCAGTGAAAAAGCTTCAAGTAATAGTAAAACCATAGTACAACAGGCTCAGTGCTTATGGTTTTTTTCAAAGCTTGCTGGAGTAGGATATAAAAGTGAAAAAACGCGTGAGGCTGCCATTTTAGGCTATCGTTTTCTTAAGGAAAAAATGTGGGATACAGAAAATGGGGGGTTTTTTTGGAAAGTAACTGCTGATGGATCTCAGGTTCTGAATTCCAATAAATATCTCTATGGTCAATCGTTTGCTTTGGAAGCCATATCTGAATATTACTTAGCAACTAATGACAATGAGGCCCTACGTTTT
>CAYWYX010000007.1:0-17113 GCA_964462735.1 uncultured Acidobacteriota bacterium
TGGAAATTCTGTAGAACCAGGATTTCCAAGTGCTATTACGGGTCATTCTAAACCCGCCAATATTGAATTAGACCCTTTCCGTCGTTATCCAACTAGGGGTAGGCGACTAGCTTTAGCACGATGGATTGCTAACCCTGATAATCCTCTTACCGCTCGAGTAATAGTTAATCGTCTCTGGCAACAGCATTTTAGTCGAGGCATTGTTCAAACACCCAGTGACTTTGGTAGAAATGGATCTCCGCCATCACACCCTGAACTCTTAGATTGGCTGGCTAACCAATTGATAGCAAAAAACTGGAGTCTCAAAACCATCCATCGACTTATACTAACTTCCAGTACCTACAAACAGTCTTCTTCACACAAGAATTCTCAAGCAAGCAATCTGGATCCTCAAAACAAACTTTTGTGGCGTTTCCACCGAATCCGTTTAAAAGGGGAATCAATACGAGACTCTATTCTAAAGGTAAGTCAAAGACTCAGTAGTGATAGAGGGGGTCCTCCTGTTTTTCCTCCCCTTCCTAAAGGCCTAGACGAACAACAAAAAGTACAAGGTACTAATACGTGGGAGACAACTCTTGGAACAGAAGGACGAAAAAGAAGTATTTATACATTTCAGAGGCGGTCTCTAAACATGCCCTTACTGGAAACTTTTGATGCTCCAGTTTTAAATTCCTCATGTTCGCAGCGAGAAACCTCTGTTTCTGCTCTGCAGGCTCTTACAATGTATGATGGGGAATTTGTTAATACAGAGGCCCAATACTTTGCAAATAGAGTGCGTAGGGAAAGTAGTTCTGATCTGCAATCTCAAATTAAACGGGCTTTTCAGATTGCCTTGGGTCGTAATCCCCAAAACATTGAGATAGAAAAATCGCTCGACCTGTTTCATAGCAATGGGACTGCAGACAGCTTAGTAAGTCTTTGTCGTGTACTATTTAATAGTAATGAGTTTATTTATATTGATTAGCTTGGTTAAAAAAGTTCTTCAACAAATAATAGATCATTGAGTGCTATAACAATTCAAGAAATTATAAAAAGACATGGCAAACTTCCAAAAAACTCCATTCAATTTTTAGGGTCCTTGATACAATAGATATTAGGGTTTAAACACCATGAAAAAAAAATCTCCTTTTGATATCTCTAACCTACCATTAATGAGCATGTCGCGCCGAGATTTTCTCTGCCGCTCTTACAATGGCATAGGAGCATTGGCACTAGCTGGAGTCTTGGCTGAAGAGTTGTCCGGTGAAAAAAAGCCAGGTCCATCAAAGCTTCCATTACCCCATTTAAAAAGAAAAGCTAAACACTGTATTTTCATGTTTATGGCTGGAGGGGTTAGTCACGTAGACAGCTTTGATTATAAACCCTCCCTACAAGACTATGCAGGCCAGCCATTGCCACGAATGAGCGGTCTCTCTGGAGAAATTGAAGGCTATCTCAGTAAACCCCATCGTGTTATTCCCAGTGCTTTTCCTTTCAAGCACTACGGTCAGTCAGGTCGAGCAATTTCTACGCTTTTTCCCAGTATTGGAAAATGTGTCGATGACCTCGCTTTTATTTATGGAATTGAAGTTGAAAATAATAATCATGGTCCTGCAACGATGCATGTCACCACAGGTTCCCAGTTTCAAGGCAGTGCTTCAGTTGGTTCCTGGATTACTTATGGACTTGGCAGTCCTAACAAGAATCTTCCTAGCTATATGGTTATTCAAGATCCAAGAGGGGCTCCGGTAAATGGTGCTGCAACCTGGGGAAGTGGTTACCTGCCCGCTGCCTACCAAGGAACCGTTCTACGATCAAAAGGAACCCCTATTTTGCATTTAGAGCTCCCCAAAGGCGTTGATCGTGCTCTTCAGCGAAAAGAATTTGATCTCCTGAACTTTCTTAATTCTCAACATATGCATGAGAAACCAGACATCTCTGAGCTAGAAGCAAGAATTAGTGCCTACGAACTGGCTTACCGAATGCAGGCAACAGCACCAGAGGCCCTTGATTTATCTAAAGAGTCTGTAGAGACCAAGCGTCTTTATGGACTGGACAATCCAGTTACTGAGGGATTTGGTCGTCAATGTTTGTTGGCGAGACGATTAGTAGAAAGAGGAGTGCGTCATACCCTGCTTGTTCATGGTGCAGAAATTAATAAACATAGTTGGGATGATCATAGCAATGTAAAAGGACGGATGCAAAACCATGCTGCAGAAGTAGACTTGCCTGTGGCAGGTTTACTTAATGATCTGAAACAGCGTGGCTTATTAGAAGAAACCCTAGTAGTCTGGGCTTCAGAAATGGGTCGAACTCCATTTGTTAATGATTTAAAGTCCAAAACCCCTGGCCGCGATCACAATCAATATGCTTTAGTTATGTGGCTAGCAGGTGGAGACGTTAAAGGAGGGGCTACAGTAGGTGCAACAGACGAATTCGGTCTCAAAGCTTTAGAGGAACAAATTCCACTGCGAGATGTACATGCAACAATTTTAAACCTGCTGGGACTTGATGATACTCGACTCACATACCTTCATGCCGGACGTTTTCGCCGGTTAACTGATATTGGAGGCCGTGTACTTTCAGAGATCATAGCCTAAAATACTACCTTTTCTAGCAACCAATTAAAATTAATCAAAATACCACCCATGAAGTATGTCCTCATTAAGGCCGTTCATTTATCCATTCAGGTCCATATTTTCAGCTGAGTAATCTTGATCCCAACTATATTATTTTTTACCTAGATATCATAAGTCCATAACTGCCTCAACTTCGTTATCTAATTTTGGAGGCTTCGATAAAAGAGAAATTCCAAAGAAAATCGTAAGAGATACGAGGAGAGCAATAGCACCTGCATCAATCCTATAGGGAATCTCGATTTCAAAAAGTTTAGTTCCTATGTTTACAACTAGGCTTGAAATTATTGCTGCATTAGCAGCAAAAGCTGTAGCCCGCTTCCAATTAAAACCAATAGTCACAACTGGAACTAATGCTGCAGCAAAAGTGCCCCAACCAAACACTCCCATAATAGCCACTAAATCACCCGAATAAATTGCAAAAAGGGATGCAATCAAAGCAATAATCACTGTAGTGGTTCGAGCCCAAAACAACTCATTTTTTAATGATTTTCCACGCAACGACTGGGGAATATCATGGATAATAGCAGCTGAACCAATATTCAAAAACCCGTCAGCTGTTGACATAATTGCAGCGAACAATGCTGCAAAAACTAATCCAGCTAAAAGAGGGTGGGTATAGGCTTGAAGAAATTGGGGGGCAGCAGCATCAACCGTTGACAATTCAGAATGTCTACCTGAAATAACCAGTGCCCGCATGGCCAGACCGATGCTAAGCCAGAGAAGAGCAGTTAAAGAATATCCTATGACGGAGATAGGTAGGGTATGTCGGATATCTTGAATGCGCTTACTCATCATCAATTTAGTGATTACATGCGGCTGACCTGAACTGCCCACAGTAAAAAGAAAGTACCAAGAAAGACATCCTAATATTCCTACTGTTCCCCAAGGGCTAATGGCTTCAGGATCATCCGTCCTAATTGTCTGGGTTATTCCCATAAAGCCATCAGGATAAGTAGTGGTCACAGCTAAAAAAACTAAAAGAGCTGCAATCACCATAATGAAACCTTGTACAACATCCGTATAAACAGAAGCGATAATACCTCCGGTCACACAGTAAAAAACTAATACAGCAAAGGAAATTGCAACACAAGTTTCTATGTTCAGTTGTCCAATGGAGGTATTACCAACAATGTCCTGAAGTACAGTAGCCATTGCTAGAATTTGAGTTCCCAAATAACCCATCACTCCTAAAAGAATGGCTACGGAAGCTAAGAACCGGGTTGCCTGGCTGTTATAGCGAGAGGCGATAACGTCTGGCAAAGAAACTGAATTCTTTAGCTCAGCTAAAAGTCGGATTCGTTTACCTAGTAGATAGAAAGAAATACAGGTACCCATAGGAGCACCAATGACCATCCACATGGAACTCATTCCCATGTGATAAACAAGGCCAGGTCCACCCACAAAACCAAATCCACTCATAATGCTAGAAAAAACTGCAAAACCAGTTACAACAATTCCTAAATCACGACCAGCCATAAAAAAGTCTGAACTAGATTTAGTCTTACGTAGCGCCCAAAGTCCTACAAAAATACAAATTCCCATATAAACCACTACAGAGATTAGAACCGTAAATCCTCCTCCATTATCCATTAATCATTTTCCTCTGGTAATTTCTGTGTAGAAGTAACTAACTTTTTGAAAAGATTCACGTCTTCCTCTTGCAAAATCCATTTTTCAAACCTCAGGCTATAAACCAGTACAAAATAAAGAGGAAAAGGCCAAAGGAAAAAAAGCATAACAGCTGTTGGAACAGGTAAGGATAGCCATAGATCAGAAGGATCATTGATGTATTGTCTATAGGTAAAAATCATCACAAGAAAAATTATAAGATATAGCGCTCCTCCAATTAAAAACACCCATAATCTATTTCTCGGTAGGGTTCCTTGACGACAAATTCCAAAAATAAGACAGATTACTGCAAAAAGAAGTTGCAGGACTCCAAATACAGCACCCCACCAAAGAGTCTGCACATGGCGCTCACCAGTACCCCCTTGCTGTAAAGTAGTTTTTTCTGGATGTTGATAACCCTGACTGTCAGGAGGTTCTTCAAGAAAAAGAACCATCCCAACAATAAGGCAAAGTGCAATTAGAAGACTAAATAGGATCCATGGTAAAAAGATATTTGACTGATGGTGATTCAAGGAAAAACCTAGTTAGAAGTAACGTTTAACTTTAGAAATTCTGATTGAAAAATTCCAGAAGCAATTAATTAATACAGTATTTTACTAGGGCTGTTTTTCTTTTGCTAATCTAAAGCCAACTTATTTTGAAAAAATATTCTTTTTTACAGGTCCAATTTTCAAGAAATAATATTTTTTTCAGAACTTTTCAATTAAACCAAATAGTTTAGACTAATCGCTCAACATTGCCACACACACTGATAGCCTGACCTGAAATACTCCGACCTGTTTCTGAGCAAAGAAAGAGTGCCATATCTGCAATCTCACTAGCACTCACCATTCTGTGCAAGGAGGACTGTTGTAAAACTTTTTCTTCCATATCCTCAAAACTGGTGCCTGATATTTTTGCTCTAGCTTGAATGACTGAATGAATACGTTCACCTTCCACTGTTCCTGGCAACAAAGCATTAACTCGAATTTTTTGATGGCCAAGCTCCATAGCTAAACTCTGTGTAAATCCAACTATTGCCCATTTAGAAGCAGCATAAGGAGTCCTCATTGGGTAACCTAACCTTCCCGCCACTGAGGAAAGGTTAACAATAGACCCTCCTCCAGCCTCTCTAAGCAAGGGAACTGCCTGCCTCACACAAAGAAAATGTCCTGTAACATTGACTTCTAGTGTTCGTGACCACTCTTCCGGAGAAATATTTTCAACCCGTGCAGTCGGACCGGCAATTCCGACATTATTAATTAAAACATCAAGTCCCTTTAAATTAGTTCTTACCTCCTCAAATAGGTTGTCTACCTCCATCGGAACTGAAACATCAGTTTGTGTAAAACCAATCCCAGGAAAATCCTTCAGCAAAGCAGGTAAATGATTATCAGAAATATCACAGACGTGAACTGCAGCACCCTGATTATAAAAAGTCTCAACTATTGACCGACCAATTCCAGAAGCTCCTGCCGTAACTAGAACTCTGGTTCCTTTTTGAAGTTTCATCAAATTACAATCCTTTTAATTCAAAATTGTTATGTAAGGGCAAAACTTAAATTTTTAAGAACTAATCAATAAAACCACCATTCAGTTAAAAAATATCAAGTCCATGTATCTCAATCATTGACAAGATCTGTCTCTCCTTCATAAAGCAGCTTAAGTAATTCAAGAAAACAATGATCACGCCGTGCAATTTTCTCATTGATCAATTCATCAGTATACTTGTAAATTCCATTTCCAGTTTTCACACCAAAATGCCCTGAATCAATTTTTTCTTTTAATATGGCTGGTAACTCCTGGTCAGATTTGATGTCTCCGACTAGATTTTGAAAAACCTTCCCTGTAGTTTCCAGACCAGCAAAATCGATAACTTCCAATGGACCAATAGCTGCAAGTCGAAGCCCAATACTTCCTTTTACTGCTCGGTCTATTTCAGAGGCGTCAGCAACACCAGAATTGAGAAGATCTAAGATTTCTCTCAACATGGCAATCTGAATACGATTAATTAAAAATCCTGGAATCTCTTTCTTCAGATGAACTGGAGATTTTCCAGCTTTCTTCAAAAGATCAAGTGTTCTATCGATTGTAAATAAAGATGTTTTTTCTCCTGGAACAACTTCAATAACAGGAACAATATGAGGTGGATTAAACCAGTGGGTAACAATTGTGCGGTCCGGGAAATGTAGATGAGCACTTAGTTGGGTTATGGGAAAACTTGATGTATTACTAGCAATAATTGTATTACGAGAAACCAAAGGCTCAATCCTACCAAAAAGCTCTTGCTTTATCTCTAAATCTTCTTTCACTGCTTCTACAACAAAATCTGAGTCTTGCAGGGCCTCGGCCTCACTTTCACAAATTCTAAAATTGGACAAAATACTATCGATTGAACTTTTGTCACCAAACCCTACCGTTACCGCACTATGGATATTAGCTCGAATGCGCTCTTTTACTGTATTTCGAACAGAATCTAACTCGTCAAAACCACTTACCTGAAAACCTTTAGCAGCAAATGATTGAGCAATTCCATGACCCATTGTTCCCAAACCTAAAACAGTTATCTTATGGATATTTAACAAAGATAATCACCTCTTATCTGATTTCAGAATTAGTTGTTAAAAATAGAGACTTCGATCGAAGGTTATGCCCACGGCTCTGGAGCAAGCACTTCAAGATCACTTACAACATCTAGTACTGCTGGCCGGTCTGCCTGTAATGCTTGACAAATAGCAGGTCCAATTTCTTCAGGTTGCTCTACTCTTAAACCCAGACAACCTAAAGACTCGGCTATCTTGGCAATATTCAAATCCTGAAACTGCCACATCTCTAAACCTGTATACTGTTTTCCACCATACGCACTAGAAAAAATTTCCGTCTCTTGATTTAGGGAATGGTTATTATTAACTATGATCACCGGATGAATCCCATAACGGATAGCTGTCTCTAACTCGGCAAAATGGTAATAAAATCCACCATCGCCAGTAAAACAAATCACTGGACGATTAGGTGCAGCGCACTTTGCGCCTATTGCAGCAGGCAACCCCCATCCAAGAGAGCCTGCAGCACGAATATAGGTTTGGCTGGGATGATGCAACTCTATATGGGTACCTGACCAAATACCGGCATGTCCTGTATCTGATACTAGGATTGAATCTGAAGGTAGAACTGCTTCAATTTCTTTACAGATTCGCTCAGGTCTCATAGGAACAACCTCAGAAGAACGTAATGCCCTTACCTCTGAACGCCACTCATCAACAACTTGTTGAACCCGTTCCAACCAAACTTGATTTCCTTTCATTGAATTGGGTTTAATTAATCCGATTAACTCATTTAATGAAACCTTAGCGTCACCCCATAAACTGCAGACATTGGGATAATTTCTCCCCAATTCTGATGGCTCAATATCTAACTGAATGACAGATGTTCCCTTTCGAGGTATTCGCCAATTATTAGTAACCTGCCCTCCTGTTCTACTCCCAATGAAAAAAACCAGATCGGCCTCAGCTACAAGACGATTAGCACAAGTGCGAGAATAAGAGCCTACCACTCCAACCGACCTAGGATGATTTTCTGGAAGAGTTCCCTTAGCATTTAGTGATGTAGCAACAGGAAGTGAAAGTATTTCTGACAATTTTCGAACTTCCAGTTGGGCGCCAGAAAGCATCACTCCTCCACCAGCTACAATAATCGGCTTTTGGGAAGTTTTTAAAAGTTCGGCGGCTATTTGTAACTTTTCCGGTTCTGGATAGGTTCTAATAGCGGGAAAAGTTGAGAACTGTTGTTCAAAAAATAGTTCCAAATCAGCCTCACCCTCAATTGCTTGTCCAAAATTACCTCCAACTTCTAAATGAACTGGCCCGGGGCAACCAGTCGTAGCAGATCGAAAAGCCTGACGCAGCAAATCAGGTAACCGTTCGGGAAGATCAATCTGAACATTAAATTTACTTAAAGGTTCAAACAGCGGAAAATCCTCTATTTCCTGATAAACATGTCGATATTTAGTTTCAGCAAAGCGCCCTCCAGTAATAGCTATGACCGGTGAACAGGCCAAAAAAGGATCACGTAAAGCTGCTGCCATATTGGCAGCCCCAATTGTCTGAGACATACAAATTCCTGGACGGTGAGAAATGCGAGCATACCCATCGGCCATGTAGACTGCAGCCTTTTCACTATGGGCAGTAATACGGACAATCTCCATCTCCTCCATTTCTGCCAAAGCTGGTGTCAAAATTGTTGGTACCAGAAAAACATGAGTTGTCCCATAAGCCTGCATCGCTTTGGCAAAGAATCGGGAACCAGTCATAGATGTCATTAATTTAACCTTAATTTAAAATTTATCAGAATTTGTCAGTACAAGTATCAGTGGAAATTTTACTTTGGTCTTAGATATCTTCATCAGATTCTTACTTCCACTAACTGGAACTTCTAAAGAGTAGTCATTCATAATCAAGGATTTCTCATAGGACTCCAACCTCTTATGAAAAAACTTCAACAGTCTTGTTGGCTTGTTGGGATTTTATTTAGACCTTTATGGAAACCAGTAGCACTAGTACTAACCAAACACTACGCTACCATAAGGTTAAATCCAGATTCAGAATTAAACCTAATAGGGGCTAGAACATAGTGGATATCACTTTTAAAAAGGTTTCATATCTTAGTGAAATCTCTAATACCAAAGCGTTTTATCGACCAAATTTTTCAACTCCTTACCCTGGGAAAATCGCCTAACATTGTCCAAGAGAACCTGCAAATGTCGCTCTGGGAGCCTTGGAGAATTCCCTGCTACATGGGGAGTAATGATTACATTTTCCATTTTCCACAAGGGATGGTTTACTGGGAGGGGTTCAGTCTCAAATACATCCAGACCAGCTCCTGCAATTTCACTAGATTTTAGGGCCTCCGTCAGGTCTTTCAGATCTACAATCGCTCCACGGCCAATATTGATTAAATAAGCTGTATTTTTCATACTTTGAAACAACGACTGACGAAAAAACTTTTCAGTTTCAGGTGTATGTGGTGCAGCAATTACCAAAAAATCACTCTCAGCAAGTAGATCAGCTAATCGATCCAAGTTCCAACACTCACCTGCTACTCCTTGGGGCAGCACTTTCTGCTTTGGGTCAACTGCAACGATCCTCATTCCAAATGCTGCACCACGACGAGCAACTTCAGAACCAATATGACCTAAACCAAATATGCCTAGAGTACAATCAGACAGATGCTGATGAGATTGATCAATACTACTTATTTTTGCTGGCCCAACCGTGAATGTCGATCGCTCTGATTCACCACCAACCGCTTCCCAATGGGACTTCAATTGTTGTCGAATATACTGTGGAAAATTACGGGCAAAACAAAGAATATAGCCAAAAACATGGTCAGCAATGATGTCAGAAAATAATCCTCTCATGTTTGTCAATTGACAAGGATGCTCCACAAGTTCGGGGAATAAATAATGTTCCAGACTTGCAGTAGGGGATTGAACCCATTTTAAATGACTAGCAGCTGACAACAGAGATGGAGTTAGTTTTCCAAAGAAAGCATCGGCTTCAACAATTTGTTCTGCTGCCTGTTGTTCAGAAGCAATGTTGACAACTAACATCTCTCCAGCTGCACAAACAATTTTTTCAAGACGTTCAGGTTCAATTGCAGGGTAGATTAAAAGTTTCAATCAATCTTCTCCGTCATCTCTAAAACTAATGATTAATGAAGGAAAAAGCCACGGTCCTAAATAAAGACCGTGAAAAATAATTAAATTAGTTCTTTGAGAGGTTGTCCAGTAGTATCATCGAAGGAATTAGCAATTTTGATAGGACGGCCTACTGGAGTCATATATTCCTTGGTCCAGTCAATTCCCATGGCCTTGTAAATAGTAGCAAAAACATCCCCTACTGAAACTGGTCGTTCAGCAACAAAACCACCTTTTTCATCGCTTGCTCCAATTACCTGTCCGCCCTTTAAACCTCCTCCACCTATGACCATTGACCAGCAAAATGGCCAGTGGTCTCTACCATTAATGGGATTAATCTCGGGAGTGCGCCCAAACTCACCCATCGCTATTACAATAGTTGACTCAAGCAGTCCACGCTGATCCAGATCTTCAAGCAAAGTAGATAATGTCTGATCCAAGGTAGGACAAAGTAGGGCACGTAGTTTCTTATCATTTTCCCCACCTGAACCTTTACCGTGAGTATCCCAGCCGCTATCAATATTATAACCAGCCGCTGTTACAAATCTTGAACCAGATTCAACAAGTCTCCGAGCCAGAAGAGCACTTTGGCCAAACCCATAACGACCATAAGCATCTTTGGTTTTTTCTGATTCTCTAGAGAGATCAAAGGCTTTTTTCATTGTAGGCGACAAAATCATTTCTAAAGCCTTATCTCTAAAAGTTTCTCGAGCTGCAGCTTCAACCAGTTTCTCTTTTTGACGGTATATTTCATCAATTACCTTCAAAAATCCCTTACGGTCTTGAATCCGTTTTTCTGTTATGGATTTTGGCAGAGTAAGATCGTTTAGTTTAAAATCAGCTTTAGCTGGATCGGGCACTAATAATGGGTTGTATTCAGCACCTAAAGAGGCAGCGCCTAAAGACCTGTCTTTGAGATGTGGAGCTCCTAGAACATAGGGCGGAATGTCATTAAGGGACCCCAACTCTTTGGCAAGAATAGATCCAAGACTGGCAAATTCCATAGATGGTACCGGACGATGTCCACTACTAATATAATCGCGTGCCAAACCATGGTCTACCTCCTCATGAGTCATTGATCGAATGATCGCTAACTTGTCCATATGATTGGCTACACGAGGTAAAATTTCCGAAATTTGAATTCCAGCTACATTGGTACCAATAGGTCTAAAACCACTATTTGGTTTAGGATCCCAGGTATCCACTTGGCTGGGTCCGCCTTCAAGCAGAAGCAAAATACAAGATTGAGCTTTAGCTGAGCCAGTCTGATTTCCCACAGAAGCCATAAGCTGGCTGAGTTCAAGATATTTACTTAGATTAATGCCCAATAAACTCAGTGATCCTAGTCGAAGAAAATGTCGTCGAGCAATACTGTCACAAAAGCTTTTACAGCCCGATCGGTTCATAATTTAATCTCTCTTAGTGATTATTTAAGAATTGTTCTGAGTTAATCATTGCCCATACTAAATCTTCAACAGCTTTATGTCTAGTATCCTGTGCCTGTAGTAGTTTTTCTAGCTGAACTTTTTCAACCTTCAAGGGAAACCGACACAGTGCTGACAAATACAGCTCTTCAATAATCGCAATATCTGTAGCATTCTCTTTCAAGAGTCTACCCATCCGACTCTCTTCTTGAGAAAGTTTAGTCGTATAGGTTGAGCCAGCTAATTGATGTAAAGCTTGATTTAAACTAGGACTCATATCACGCTCCGGAATCGAAGTCAGATCAGGTTTTTGATAAACATCAAAAAAATTTCCGTTCAATCCTTTTACCTGAGTAACATGGGTTATAGCTTTTAAAAGTAATTCTGTTTCAAGAGGTCTAGGAAGAGCCCTGGAATAATTACGCTGATCATGCTGGTTAGTTTCATTAGCACTACCTGAAAGTTGATAGGTCCTCGATTCTACAATCAGCCTGATTAAAGACCGAAGATCATAGCCAGTCCTAATAAAGTACTGTGCCAATCTATTGAGTAATTGAGGGTGAGTAGGCAGATTATTAGAACGAAAATCGTCGACGGGGTCGACAATACCTCTACCAAAAAAGTAACTCCATATTCGATTTACAATGGCTTTAGAAAAATAAGGGTTCTCTGGTGAAGTCATCCACTCTGCTAAAGCCAACCGTAAATCGTCATGTTGATTCTCTGAAATCATGTTTCCATCCAGAAATTGAGGCTGAACTTCCAGCTTATTTCGAGGGTGAATCACTTTAGCTCCCTTACCAAAAGTTCCGTAGCCCTCCGGATCATCCAAGATTACAAAATCAACCTGTGGGAACCCGGGATGCAAGTTACTAAGCCGCCCAAAAAAAGCAGTTAATCCCCAAAACTGATTCTGTGTCCAGTTTTCATAAGGATGGTCATGACATTGGGCACAATCTAATCGTTGACCTAAAAATACTCTGACCTGTTCGGCCATAGCATTCTGTGGGAGAGGTACTGCAGTGCCTCCCATGTCTTCATAGTGACGTGAAGGACCATCGAATCCCTGAGCAGCTATTCGTTCTCGAGCCAACTGATCGTAAGGCTTATTAAGACCAATTGCCTCGTGGATCCACTGCTTATAAATTGGATTTTTTGCTCTTAAGAAATCTGTAAAGCGCCAAGACCAGTGATCAACAAACTCAGGAGACTCAAGCAAAATCTTTATGAGTCGAGTTCTTTTTTCAGAACTTGGAGTATCTAAAAATTCTCTTACTCTTGAAACTGGTGGTAAAGTCCCAGTTAGATCTAAGCATATACGGCGTAAAAATTCAGAATCTGTTGACAGTGTAGAAGGAACTAAGTGAAATTTGCGAGCCTTATCAAAAATATAATGATCAATAAAATTATGTCTAGCAACATTAGGGTAACTTATAACCGCTTTAGAAATTACCCCAACGGTCACACTAGCGGTGTAACCAGGAGCCAAAACTTGAACCTCTGTTTCTCCTACCCCATGCCCGGTTAACAAACCATTAACTGTAACTGAAACTATTTCTTCATTATTGGACAGATATCTTACCTGATTACTAACGTCTTCTTGTAAACCATTGGAGAGATAAGAAACAACCAAGAGCTGCTGGGTTCTCCCAGGTTTAAGAACTATTTGCCGGGGCATGGCCACCAAGTTTTCAACCTGAACAGGAACTTCTTTGAGGGGCTCCTTAACATAGGGCGCTCCCGTACGAATCCAATCTAGCATTATTTGATAATCCTTGGATTCTACTTGAAGACGTTCACCTCCTCCGTGGGGAACTGATGTCGTAGGCTTAAGCAACAATAAACTTTGAGCTGGTTGCTCTATATTAATTCTAGGATTTTTTTTCCCAGTTTTAGTTGTTAAAACATGAAATGTCCCACCCTCAGTGATCCAACGATAATCTTCTCGAGGGGAACTTGCATTCTTGGATAACTTGAATCCTCCTTTTCCTCCCACACTACCATGGCATTCAACACTGTTACATCCCCTTTTAGTTAAAATTCTTCCCACTTTAATGGGAAAATCAAAGGGAAGTTTTAAGTTCTCATTATTTACCCAAATCTTTGCTGTTATGGTCTGACCTTGAAATTCAGCTTTTACAAATGTCTGCCCTCCTGCAAGGGCAGTGATTTTCCCTTTCAAATCAACCCTGGCCAATTCTGGATGCATAATTGAATAACTACTAATCTTTGTTAAATCCCTAACTAACCCTTCTTTATCAGTCCCAAGAACAAGTACCTGCTGGGTTGAATTTTTTCCCAATAAATGAATTTTCTTCGGCAAAAGTTTCATCTCCATCAATCCAGAAATATCCGGATTTAAACCAGCTATCTGAAAATCCTTGCCCCAAAGTGATACCGGAACATTAAAAAGAACCAGCAAAAGACAGATTTTGCATAAACGAATTATTTTAGAGGCTTCCATCATCTTCAAAAAGTAACTTTGGTTTTCAGTTAAAATGCCAAACATTTTTTAATCACTTTCAGAAGCAACCTGATTTACAACTGAGTCACTACTAGGAGACTGCAGCACCATCATTGGCACTTCGTGAACAAAAATCCGTTCACCCATCTTTCTCTCCCATATTGGTCGAAAAGGGGCTTCACCCGACATTCTCCGATAACGGTTAAGTCTCTCAACCTGAACAGGTTGAACATTAAATTTGATAAACTGTGGCTTTAAGGTTGGTGGAGCATCGGGTGCAACTGCTAAAAGAACAGTAACAACCTGATCATTAGGTTTAAACCTTTCTTTTTCACCTTGATCCTGAGGAAGGTCAAGTTTTGGACCCACATCTGCTCCTGGAATCACCGTTACTCCAGTAGGAAGGTTTTCGACAACAACTGCTAATTCTCCTGTAAATCCTTCCTCACGACTAATTACAACGTTTATCTTTTTTATTTCCCCAGCAAAAAGGTTTACTCGATCAAGCTCAATCATCCAGTCAAGCATCTCTCGACCCAAAATATTCAAAACCTCCGCTACCTCTACCTCACCCACATGAGGAACCTGAGGACGTATCATAAGCCGATACTTAAAATGAGAATTTCCTTTTCGACGAGTGACATCAGCAATTTTTAGGAAAAATTTACCACCATTTTTCACTTTAAAAATTGTTTTAGCTTCCGCTGTTTTCCAAAACCACATGTTCTGAGAAGCCTGTCTTTTATAAATATTGTCGACCACTTTTTTTCCATATTCATCAATAACTGTGACTCGTGGATTGAAAAAGGGGTATGGGCTGTCAGGAGTTTCAATTTCAAGTGCTAGGTCTGCACCATCTTCTAATTTAAATGCAAAGAAGTCAGTGTCAGCTGGCTGATCAATGGTACCTTCAAGAATAGACGGTATGGAAAAACTCAATGACTCTTTTGGACTATCATTAGGTTCTTTTTCATGAAAAATGGAAACTTTTTCATCAAAATTTTGAACATCTTCTTCCTGCTTGATCGGTAAATCCATAAAACCCTTCAACTGTTCTTCCATCAGTGCCAAAGAAGCTCTTTCTAGAGATTCTTCAGAACGTCTTTGGAGACTTCTCATTCGATCAACTGAAAGTCTTCGGAAAAAATCCCTCTCTTTCCATCGATCTCTTGCTAACTTGTCCAAACCATTTCTTCTAATCAAAGCAGGAAGCTGTGAAGGAGAAGCAATTTGCAACTGGTAAGAAGCTCCAAGTTCACCGCTAACCCTTAAGTGATACCAATCACTTTTTTTGAAGCGATAGACTAATCTAGGTTTAAAGTTTGCAATGTATTTATGGAAAACGATAGTATTAGTAGCACCTAACTTAATGTCCCGGCGATGATCAAACCAACTCTCATTTGGACCATATAATTCAAGAGAAAACCCCGGCGCTCTTCTGACGTCTCCTAACATTCGCTGTACACCTTCAACTACCTCAAAAGCCAGCTCCTGATTCTCGAGTCCTCTAAACTTGTAATAGTCCGTCTCACCTTCTTTATCTATCTTGCCACTAATGGCTACTGGAACAGTTAAAGATTGCGCTTTTTCTTTAGTATCATGGCTTTTTTGAATCTCAATGATATTTTTTACAGGAACTACCCAAAAAATTAGGGCATTTGAAACCCCTTTAGACGAAATTAACCTTAAAGCATGCGGTCCTATTTTGGCATTTTGATGAATTTGGACTCGTAACTTAATTTTCTGACCAGTAATTTCATTAACCTTGTATAATTTCCCCTCCCTCAATCTTGCCATTCCTATTTCTTGACTAATGACCCTAACCTCAATGGCAGCTGTATCGACCCAAACATTTTGGGTGTCTTCCAAATTGCGTCCTAGAACCTCAATTACTACCTCCGTGCCAGGTGATCCTCCAAGCGGAAACATATAAATTACTTCAGGATCAGTGGGCTGGATCTTAGCGCCACCAACAGCATTCAACAATCCTACAAGTATTAGAACCATTAACGGTCTGTAGCACTGCTTTAAAGTTATGTAACTGAAATAAAACATTTTATTGTTTATTCCATATAAAATTGCAGGATATTTTTGAATCTAGAAATTATTTGGAATTTCCGCCGAGAAAACAGAGTCATTATGGGCTAAATTCTGCAGGTGATTCTGGCGATAATGCTGTGCAAGTAAATCCCTTCCAAAGTCACCTGAAAAGTCTCTCCAAACACAATGACTGTGATTGTTTTTATTTTGTGTATTATCATACTCAATTAAAAACTTTGGTGACTGCACTCGGTAGTAGTCTCCTAAACCAGGCTGGACCGAACCAGCCCAAGCAAAGAATAACCGGTCTCGAGGCGTTTTGTCTGCTGAATTAATTCGATCCTGAGCAATATCTGGAGAGAGTACCCTAGCGTATTCATAGATTAGAACCATTAAATTTTCAAATTGCTTTTCTGTCATCTCAGAAGCTGGCAGACCCATAGGCTGTCCGTCTAACCGAGCACGGGAATCTGCTTTGGTTAGAATATCTGGATAGGCCACCCCAGCAACCAGAGCCCGCTTAAGCTGTTTTTTGCTTAGTGATTTAACTAAAGTTCTAGCTATATCTTCCTCTTTAGCAAGAACTCTCATTCCCTTGTTAGGACCTGCAGGAACCTTATGGGGATTTGCTCCAAGAAACGTTGGACTAGATGCAATAAGTCGACCCTTTTTAATGGTAAAATTGAGAGAAAGATGATGTCCTTCTACGCGAAAACCCCAAGTTCCTTTTAGTGAAGGTTTTCCAAAAATACTGAAATAATACTTTTCAATGTCCCTCATTCCTGTAGTGTCATTATCCAGAACTCTCAAGATTTCTTCCAGAGTCTGAACTGCAGTAACTTTCGCAAAACCTGCCCTACTTAGCCCTGCACTCAATAGCGCATCAGCCAATTTACGCTGTCCAGGCTCCATGTGTTTATAACTAATTCCTTTTCTTGGATATCCATATTCCTTAGTGAAAAACTTATCGGGGAAAAAGTGCCATTCCGTTCTACTCTTGTCACTAAACTCTAACACTGCCATAGATTGACCCCTTACTGAAAGTGAGTCAATAAACCGACTAGCTGTTTCATACATTAAAATCTCAGTATTAGGCCGGTTATGAGCAGCTATCAAAGCTACAAAACAAACAACCAATGCAATCATTCGAAAACTGGTCAGCTTAGTCATATTAAACCTCTCCTGACATAGTTCATTTCGACTCACTTTAGATAATACTGCAATCTAAACGCTTATCAAATGAAAGGCTTTGTAATTAACAATT
>CAYWYX010000007.1:17213-25268 GCA_964462735.1 uncultured Acidobacteriota bacterium
TTACCTAACTAATTTACTTAATTTCTCACTTGACTCAAGTAATTCTTCGTTGCTGGACCAAGGACTGATTCCAAAGCAATAGCAATGAAGCGAGCCCCTTTTTCTTTCCATTCTAAAGCTGTTTCAGGATTTCGAACCATTAGGCCTAAAGCAGCTTCTGATTGACTCACACAGTCCGCAATTCTTTGCATCGCATCCTGAACTTTTGGATGCTGTCCCTGGCCTGGAAGCCCCATCGATTGAGATAAATCAGAGGGTCCAATAAAAATTACATCAATTTCATTTATCTTAAGAATTTCTGGTAATTGTTCAATCGCTTGGAATGTTTCTATTTGAAGAACTACTAATGTTTCCGAATTAGCCTCCTGTACGTAGTCTCCTAATGACTTAGTCTGACCAAAATCCGCAGCACGAACACCTGCTAATCCACGAATCCCTAAAGGATAGTATTTTATTGAATCAACAGCTGCCTTCGCTTCAACAGAAGATTGAACCCATGGAACTAAAACTCCCTGGGCACCAGTATCCAAGAAACGTAGGATAATAGGTTGCAAATTAGTTGTAACTCGGACAATTGGAGTCACACCTCGTAACTCTGCAGACCGCGTCATGTTTTCGCAGTCTCGTGGCTCTATTGTTCCATGTTCAGCGTCAAAAACTAAAAAATCCCAGCCCTGGTATCCTAGAAACTCGATGAGAGCTGGATCAGGATATCGAACGAAAGCTCCGAAAACAGTTTCACCAGCTTTTAGTTTTTCTTTGGTTTGGTTTTTCTGCAAAATAACACCCCTTATCTAAGTTAAACTTGATAGTAGATCTACTCCTACCATCATCCTAAACTGAATAGCAAGTGAATCCCCAAATTAAATTGTGACTATTTCTCATAGTCCGGATAAACGGGTTGCCTAGATTTATAGGATTCCCATGCAGCTAGTCCCATAACCAATGCCCGACGACCATCGTTACCACTAACCCTGGGAACTGCATCTTTTGTCACTGAATCGATAAAAGATCTGATTTCTGCAACATAAGAATCTTGATAACGTTCCAAAAAGAAATAAAGAGGCAAAGCTGAATGAACTCCTTTAGTATTGCTATACACAGCTTGATGAGCAACCTGGTTCCCAACCACTATTTGTCCTTCGGAACCAAAAATCTCAACACGTTGATCATAGCCATAAACAGCTCGCCGACTATTGTCAATTGTCCCTATGGCGCCATTCGTATAGCGAAGTGAAACAATGGCGGTATCCAAATCACCAGCCTTACCGATATCAGGATCAATCAAAACACTTCCGATTGCATGGATCTCCTCCACCTCTTCATCTAACAGAAAACGGGCCATATCAAAATCATGAACCGTCATGTCCAGAAAGATACCTCCTGAAGCCTTTACATAATCAGGGGAGGGTGGATGCGGATCACGACTAGAAATTTTAATAAGCTGTGGTTCTCCGATCTTACCTGCACCTATTAATTCATGAGCTTCATGAAAACTTGGATCGAAACGGCGGTTAAACCCAACTTGAAATTTCACCCTTTGTTCACAAACAATACTCATAGCCTCATCGACTTGATTAAGGGCAAGGGCAATGGGCTTCTCACAAAAAATATGCTTCCCGGCCTTGGCAGCTTTAATGATTAGATTAGGATGGCTCGGAGTAGCTGAACATATAACAACTGCATCAATAGACCTATCATCAAGAATTTCATTCAGGTTGGAACCAAAGGAAGGGATTTGAAAATCAGTCGCACAACGTTCTGCAGCCTCCAGAGATGAATCCATTACAGCCAACAGATTAACTTCTGGAATTCGCCAAGACAAGTTTTGTGCGTGAACACGTCCAATGCGACCGGCTCCTATCAAAGCAAAATTGAGCTTCCCCATATTGACCAAACCTTAGTCGGTTTTTTGCGAGTGAAAAAACAATTTTTTCACCTTGTCAACAAGCTTCTTAGTTAAAAAAATTGATTTTGTTAAGGTTCAAAGATTATTTTCTTCATGCTAAATTCATAACTAAGGCAAATCCAAACCCAAAATTTTTGACTCAAAGCATCAACATCATCCAATTCCAATACTTCTCAAATATTCTCGAGTCCGTTTAGCAATAGGCAGTGGCTTATCAAATGGAGCCGGATACAGATCTTGTTCAACAATCGCATAACCATTAAAATCAATGTCCTTAAGAACCTGAGTAAGAGCTGGAAAGTTTACTATTCCCTGAGAAGGTTCACAGAACAAATCCATCCCCACAGCATGAGCAAAAGGGATTTTTTCATCCGCCACCTTTTTTTGTAGTTTCGGTTCGACACTTTTTAAATGGAGATATGGAATTCGCTTGTGGTGACGTCTCAAAAACTCCACGGGATCGCCTCCGCGATAAGCATGATGACCAGTATCCAAACAAAAGAAAACACGGTCAGGATCGGTTTGATCTAAAAGAAATTCTATTTGGTCCTCGTATTCTACATGAGTTTCAGCATGAGGGTGAAAAACAACTTGCAGATCAAAACGGGTTCGGACTAGATCAGTCACATGATGAACACGGTCAATGAGTTTTTTCCAATCATCATTATCTAGAGAATTAGACGCAGTAGCTTCTCCAGTCCAAAGATTTGTATAAGTATCGTCAATCAAGATGAGAAATTGTGAGCCTAAATAAGAAAGAGACTCTCCGGCACCCAAAATCTGTTTCTCTAGATTAGGCCAGGCAGCATCGTCTTCAAGATGACCCATAGCAAAGGTTCCAGAAGCTTTCAAGCCTCGCTTGGACAGCTCTATTTCTAAAGTTGACAAATCGGTGGGTAAATATCCATAAGGACCTAATTCAGTCCATTCGTATCCAGCCTCTGCTATCTCATCAAGGACACGTTGCCACGGCGGTTGCTTGCTATCTTGTGGAAACCAAACACCCCAGCTATCTGGAGCACTGCCAATTTTAACATCCATAGGACTGTTTAAACCTCCTCTCAGTTAAGTCAATAATGAAATTTTTGAAGCCTCCTGCGCTCAGTTTCGTATTCTTCGCGTCGCTTCTGTATTTCAGGATCATTGCTCACTTCAGCAACTGCTACATCCCACCACACTCCTGATCCTGGCAGCATACGATATTTTTCTGTTTCTACTACAATCACGCAGGTTTGAGGATTTTTACGAGCTTCACGCAATGCCTCTCGAAATTCACCTGGGGTATATACGTGACAGGCTTTGGCTCCTAAGCTTTGGGCATTATGAGCGAAATCAATTTGAAGAAAATCTGCTTCGAGTCGATTAGTTTCATTCTGGCGAGCTCTAAATTCATTGCCAAAACTATGGCCAGCTTTTGCCACTTGTAAACTTCGAATACATTGATAACCATGATTCTCTGAAATAACCACAGTAATCTTCAAATCTTCTTGAACAGCTGTAAGTAATTCCATAGGATTCATTAAATAGGTTCCATCCCCAACAAAAACATATACCTCACCATCTGGTTGGGCCATTCGGACACCCAAACCTGCTGGAATCTCGTAACCCATACAGGAATTCCCAAACTCCAAATGGCAGTTCCTTCCCCCAGTTGCTTCCCAAAGTTTAAGCAGATCACCCGGTGGATTACCAGCTGCTGCCACAATCGTGTCACCTTCTTTAGCTTCCTCGTTAAGTACTCCTATTAGTTGGCCCTGACTCATTGCCTCCCCTGAGACTTGCTGGAAAATCTCGTCATTCACTTGATTTTGCCATTTCTGTTTCACTGAAGAAATCTCTTTGACATAACTACTGCTGGATTTTACTCCGCTGGACCGTGCAGCTTGAAGCAAGGTATCTAAACCTTTTCTAGCATCTGCCAATATGGGTATAGCTCCTTGTTTGTAGGCATCATGAGAACAAACATTGATACTAATAAAATTGACTCCAGGATGATTAAAAGCTGATTGAGAGCCAGTAGAAAAATCGGTTAGTCTAGTGCCTACACTAATTAATAAATCTGACTGATTCGCAATTGCACCAGCACAAGGATTTCCAGTCACTCCAAAGCCACCCAAACCTAATACAGATTCTTGACGGAGTGCCCCCTTACCTGCAAAAGTCTCACCTACTGGAATTCCAAGTTCCTCTGAAAAATTCTTTAAAGATTCCCATGCTTCTGAATAGTGAATACCACCTCCAGCAATCAACATAGGACGTTTAGCTTCTTTCAACAGACTTACTGCTTCTTTGATGCGTTCAGGACTAGGAATTTGTCGATCGATTCTCCAAATCTTCTTTTCAAAAAAAGCAATGGGATAGTCATAAGCATGCGCCTGAACATCCTGGGGCAGTGACAAAGTTACTGCTCCTGTTTCTACAGGATCAGTTAACACCCTCATAGCCTCAGGAAGAGCCGTAAGTAATTGTTCTGGTCGAGAAATTCGATCAAAAAACCGACTTACCGGACGCAGGCAATCATTCACACTTACATCGGCAGAAACAGGATGTTCTAACTGCTGTAAAACCGGACCTTGATAGCGCGTTGCATAATAGTCACTGACAAGCAATAACACGGGTAACCGGTTAATCGTTGCTGTTGCTGCACCAGTTACCATATTAGTTGCTCCCGGACCGATTGATGATGTACATGCCATGGTAGCTAATCGATAATTTGCCTTGGCAAATCCAGATGCAGTATGCACCATCGATTGTTCGTTACATGGTTGATAATAGGGAAGATCACCTCCATACTCATATAAAGCTTGGCCTAAGCCAGCTACATTTCCATGCCCAAAAATTCCAAAAATAGCTGGAATAAAACGACGGATCCTTTCATCCCGCTGGCTGAACTGAACCTGAAGATACTTAACTACAGCCTGCGCCATCGTTAAACGAATTGTCTCAATATCCCTACCTTTTAACATGAGCAATCACTCCTTTATTTTCTTAAAATCCCCATGCGGTTGAACTCCTGAATTTCCAAACAAAACCTATTGCCAACGAAACCACCTCAAAGCAATCAAAAAACTTATAGACGCCCAGATTAGCATGATCCCAAGCTCTGGCAAGTGTGAATTTAGAGGTAATCCCTCATTAATAACACCCCTCAGGGCATTATTCAATGCTGTTAAAGGTAAAGCTTGAATTACTGGCTGCATAAGATCAGGAAATTTTTCCGACGAAAAAAATGTACCTGACAGTAACCACATCGGTAACATTACCAAATTCATTAAACCAGAGACTCCTTCGATAGTCACAGGACGTGCTGCAACTAGCAACCCTAAGCCAGCAAAAGTCAAAGAGCCAACTAAACTTATTAGACCTACTGTCAAAACTGATCCCCTAACAGAAACATTAAAGATGATCCATCCAAAACTAATTACTACAATTACTTCTAGAATCAAGAATAAAAGACGAGAAAAAATAAAAGAAAACAAAAAATGGGTCTTTCGCATTGGTGTTGCAACAAATAGCTTCATCAGCTTCCGCGTCCGGGCTTGAACAACTGCAAAACCTAAGCCCCACATGCCACTACCCATAAGATTTAAACCTACTAGTCCTGGAATTAAGAAGTCTATATAACGGGAACCGGACTGATCAAATCTCTTATCAATCACCTGAGTTACATTTTTCCGTCCCATAGACCTTTGCAAGACATCATCAACAATTAAACGAGCCGTTCGACTCTTCAGTTGACTAGCATCATATTGGTAAACAAGTTTTCCTAAAGCATCTTTCTGTGAAGATGATGATCCCTCTGTTCTAGTGCTTACAACTAAAGATACCCTACCACTTTGGAGGGCTCTGGGAATCTCTTTTGGAGGTAGCTGAATAGCGTGAATATTTGGATCTTGGGACAACCATTCCATCATTTGATTTGAAGCCAACCTCGATTCCTCTTGCGACTGAATTTCAATCGCTACGAAAACTTGCTCTGTCCCAGTATTTCGAAAGGCAATACCTAAAACCATTGCCAACAAAACCGGAAAAACAAAAACCCAGAAAACCGCTTCAGGTTCCCTTACAAATTCTCTTACTCTTGTTAAGGTTAATTCCCAAAGGGGATTAACCCATTGAAAAGAAATTTTTCCTTTAAAAAACCAAAGATCCGTCATACTCGATAAGAATTCATTTATAAAAGATTAATTGCCTTTAATTTAAAAACTTGACAAAAATAAAATCTCAAACTGAAATAAGATTTAATCGAACATCAAAAAATTTTCCTCTTGCCTAACTCTATACATCCCTAAGACTTCTACCTGTTAATTTAACAAAAACATCCTCAAGGGTAGCCTGATGGCTTGTGACACCTACGATTTTGGCATTGCATTTTCCTAGTTCTAATAGTATCCCCTTGATGGGTTCACCTACACCGGAAACAGTAAGCAGACCAATACCGTTTTGATCAAAATTCCATTGAACACCAGGAAACTTGCTGATTATTTTTTCCTCGATTTGTCCTTCTACCTTAAATTCAACAATTTGTTTGGTTCCAAGGGATTCAATCAAAGCAGTGGGACTGTTGATTGCAATCACCTTGCCATGATCCATAATTGCAATTCGGTCGCATAGTCGGGAAGCCTCCTCCATAGAATGGGTTGTCAGTAATGTGGTGCCACCTCTTGATCCAAACTTTTCTAATAGACCCCAAAGCTTCAGCCTTGCTTGAGGATCTAATCCTGTTGTTGGCTCATCTAAAAAAAGGATTTCAGGATCACTGACTAATGCACAAGCAATTGCTAGGCGTTGTTTTTGTCCCCCCGAAAGCTGACCTACTCGGACGTATTGTTTCTCGTTTAGTTCCAACAGCCTTATAACTTCTTCTGGATTTTTACCAAACTTGTAAAAACTTCGAAACAACTGCACCGTCTCTAGAACACTTAATCGTTCAGAAAATTGGGTCTCTTGTAACTGTACAGCGAAACGCTCACGAAGAGCTCGGTCATTGCCATTACCCCAGGATTCTCCAAAAATCTTTATTGTTCCGCAGTCAGGTTGAACTAGGCCTTCTAAAATTTCAACGGCTGTTGTTTTTCCTGCACCATTTGGTCCCAGTAGACCGAAACACTCCCCCTTTTTAACCTCTAAAGTGAGTCCATTTACCGCTACTACTTCTAAGTATCGTTTTACAAGATTTGAACAATAGATTGCTAAGGGTTCTGTACCATCCATTTTTCTTTAAAACCTTCTTCAATCACATAATTATTGATTACTAAATAGTTTGTTTCCAAAAATGTAAGTGGAATCTGATTATTTGGTTTAAGATTGAAAACACTATACAAACATTAACTCTCATGCAGCGTCCATTTAGTTTTCACCCCGGGATTAACATAGGACTCAGGCCAACGACCCTCTGATAGGTCAATTAAGGTTTCTAAAGATAGTCTCCAAAAAGAGTCCCGGCTTAAATCTGATTCACCAGCTATATGGGGTGTTAGCACTACATTCTCCATTTTTAAAAGAGGACTTTTTGAATCTAGTGGTTCCTCTTCGAAGACGTCAAGACCCGCAGCTGAAATCCAACCTTCCTGAAGTGCTTTGATAAGGGCTCCTTCATCAACTACTGGTCCACGACAAGTATTAATAAAAATGGAATTAGGCTTCATCAATTTGAGTTGTTCTTCACCAAGTAAGTGATGCGTATCTTTATTCAACGGGCAGTGGACAGAAACAAAATCTGATTGGGATAAAAGAGCGTCAAGTTCAACCCATTCTACTTCTGAAGTTGTATCTGGTTTGAAATAGGGGTCGTAAACCTTGATTTGAATGTCAAAACCACTCATCTTTTTAGCAACACTGCGAGCAATGCGACCAAAACCTATTAAACCCAGCACAGTACCTCTGAGGTGCCATCGGTGAATTTCACCCCTACGGAGCCACTTTCCATCTTTCAAGTCCTTATCATGTGGAACAATCTGTCGGATAATTGATAATAGAAGTCCAATTGTATGGTCTGCTACCTCATCAAAAACAGCACCCGGGGTATTGGCCACAATTATTCCTCGTTTAGTTGCTTCTTCTACAGGAACATTATCGTAGCCGCTGCCAGTTCGGAGAATAGCTCCACAACGAGAAAGACTATCAAGCCTATCTGCAGTAATCAC
>CAYWYX010000007.1:25368-34794 GCA_964462735.1 uncultured Acidobacteriota bacterium
TATTCATGATTTTAGAATTTTACTTAGATAAGCAAGTTTTTAGATAAAATTAATACATAGAAACATACGGCAAGAAATAACTATCCTTGATAACCCTCAATTTTTATAAACCAATCCTTTAATCATTAAGATCTTAATGTCTTCATGACTATAGATCCGAATATTTGATCAAACGACTTATAACATGATCAAAGGTACCGCTCAAGCGATGAGATGGTATTTTTCAATCTAAAGTATACTGATCCATGGCGAATTTACCCTTTTAAAAAGCAATTAATTAGGTAACTATTTTTCTTTTGCATTAGAAAGCGTACAATGTGGTGCCGAAATCCTCATGATTGTTACTGTGGATAATCGTTCATAAAGAGATCATAATAGCCAAGCTCTTAAAACAAAACTTTTGGTTTATAAACCTTAACTAGATTAGATGACTTTATTAATGGGTTTCAAACACACAAAAACTCATGAGTCTCAGGAGGAGGTCACAACATGAAATTTGTGAAACAATTAAAGCTAAGAATTTTATTTTTTTTAGTATTTCTGCCGGCTGGGCTCCTCCTTATAACTGAATTAACTACAGATAAATATTTTTCTCAATCAGAAAATTCTACCCTCGTTTGGCAAGAACATACTTTTCAAGATTTTATTGATGGACATTTTGGTGATGGTGGAGCAAATACATACGTTTCTGCTGAAGGTCGTATTCAATTAATTAACAAATGGGATTTAAATCAGGATGGCTACCTTGATCTTGTTTTCTCAAATACTCATCCACACAGAGAAAAGCTTGATGCGGCTATCTATTGGGGTAATGGTAAAGATTTTGATGGTTCTCGTAGTTCCTATGTTCCTAATGATGGTGCTCAAAATGCTGTAGCTACTGACATCAATCGTGATGGGCAGATGGATTTGATTTTGCCAAATTATACCAATGGTACCTGGGATGGGATGGATTCCTTTGTCTACTATGGGGGAATCAATGATCTTAACCAACGAAAAGATTCTTCTAAATGGGGATTTTACCCATTTTCTCGAAAAATCACCTTACCTAGTCGAGCTGCTCAGCATGCTGCCTCAGCTGATCTAAACAAGGATGGTTATAAAGATATTGTTTTCGCTTTTTCTGCTGGCTTTTGGGAGTATCGGGCTGCATCAGGTGGATACCAGTCACCTTCTAGAATTTATTGGGGCTCTAAAGAAGGTTTTAAGGGACAGAAAATGACTGATCTTCCAACAGTAGGTGCTTCTGCCGTAGCTATCGGAGACCTAGACAGTGATTCTTGGCCAGACCTCGTTTTTGCCAATAATGGAACTCCTGGAAATCTGGATGTCAATTCTTACATTTATTGGGGCAGTAGCGAAGGTTTTGATCCCATCCGTGTCACGAAACTTCCAACACATGAAGCAAACTGGGTTTGTCTCGAAGATGTTGATGGCGACCAACGGCTTGATATAATTTTTGCCAATGGCAAAGGGCCCTTTTCTTATGCTTATCTCAATGGACCTGCAGGATTTCATTCTAATCAGAAAATTGAACTAGAAACTATTAATGCTAAAGCATGCGCAGTAGGAGACCTTAACAAAGATGGCCACAACGATATCTTTTTCACCAACCATCAGACAGCAGGAAACCCACTTACATACTCCTATCTTTACTTGGGAAGCCCCACTGGATTTAGCTCTAAAAAACGTCAACAATTTGAAACTGTCGGAGCTTGGGGAGTTTCACTAGCTGATTTAAATAATGATCAGTTTAAGGAAATAATTATTTCTAACTACAAAGAACATTTTTCATATGATGTACCTTCATACATCCTTTGGAATAAAAACGGAACGTTTTCTGATATACGCCGTACATCTTTATTTACCCAAGGAGCTACTGGAAATTTAGTAGCTGACTTCAATCAAGATGGACATCAAGATCTCCTATTCATGAATACAGTGTCACGTTCTCGAGGAGGGGTTGTTCCTACCTATATTTACTGGGGTAACCAGAAAGGTCAGTATTCCCCTGAACAGCGTCTTTCACTTCCTTCAGTAGATCCCTATGAATGGGCTGCTGCTGATCTTAATGATGATGGTCGGGTTGACTTCATTGTATCTAATTATGGAGAAACTGTACGGACAGCCCAAGAGAGTTTTGTCTACTGGGGACAAAAGGAAGGGTTTTCAGTAAAACACCGTTCAGCTTTAATGGGAGTTGGGAGTGCTGGAGCATCAGTATCAGATCTCGATCAAGATGGCTATTTAGATGTTATTCTGAGTAACTCCCCAAGGATACAAGATACTATCAAAGGTGCTTTTATTTATTGGGGTAGTCCAGATGGATTTGTGGTAACAGACAGGGGAGAAATACCTTCTAGAGGAACCTCTACGATCGCTGATCTCAATGAAGATGGTAAACCCGACATAATCTTTGGAGGTGAAAAGGGTGTACAAATTTATTGGGGGGATGGAAGTCGAAGGTTTTCTGACAACCGTCAAAGTATAGTCCCAGATACTGCTGGACTAAGTTCAGTCGAAGTGGCTGATTTAAACAGAGATAGACACCTAGACCTTATTTTAACTCGAGGTATTGATAAAGGCTCTCGTCTAACCACAGGATTTGTATACTGGGGAAATTCTCAGAAAAAATATGTCAGTAAGGGACGCACTGAATTTGAAACTGAGGGACTGATTACTGTAACAGTTGCTGATGTTAACCAAGACGGTTGGTTAGATCTAATTTGTCCTAGCTATAATACTGGTTCTAGTAGAGCTACCATGACTCGTATCTACTTAGGAGGCCCAAATGGATTAAGTAAAAATCGGATGTTTGAACTACCAAGTAATGCTGGAACTGGAAGTATGGTAGCGGACTTTAACCACGACGGCTACGCTGACATCTTAATCATTTGCCATCGATCCGAGGGAGACCCCAACAAAATTGGTTCATTTGGAGACCACGTAACAGAATCCTACCTTTACTGGGGAGGCCCGGACGGCTTTCAGGCAAATCATCGATCAGAAATCCCTGTTCGGGGGCCACACTTTGATTCAGTAGTCGATCTTGGCAATATTTATGATCGTACCTTTGATTTCCATTACATTTCATCTGCCTTCGAATATGGATCCCTAAAACCATCGGACATTACTTGGCAGGGTGAAACTCCCCACAACAGCTCTATTGCTTTTCAAATTCGTACTGCTTCAAACCAACAAGGATTGCAGACAGCTAGATGGTCAGGAACTGGTGAATTCGGAACCATTTATAAGTATCCACAAGCTCTGTCCTACTTTCCTCCTAAACACACTTGGATGCAGTATAGGGCCATATTAAAGTCATCACCCAATGGAGCAGTGTCTCCAGTTTTAGAAAATGTAACGATTACTTTTCGCTAGATTTTTTATTTGCCAAGACTCTTTCAAAATTATTACTACAGTTTGCCTGTAACAGTTCAGTCTCTTAGAAATTGACTTGTCAAATCTATGGACCTAGGATTGGTAAAAACCTCTACAAATTACTCATCCCAACTACCTTTAGCCATTATTCCACCATCTACACAAATATACTCTCCAGTCATAAAAGAGGCTTTTTCACTAGCCAAAAATACAGCCACATTAGCAATTTCTTCAGCAACTGCAGTTCGACCCATAGGATGAGCTCGACCTAATTTTGACCGTAGCTCGGCTACATCTTCTCCTGTAGCTTCAAAAGCCTTTTGTTGCATTGGTGTATCTACTCCCCCGGGGCAAACTGCTAAAACCCTAATATTTTCTGATGCATAATCCAAGGCTAGATTACGTGTCAAAGAAAGAATACCACCTTTGCTTGCAGCATAAGCTGGGACTTTCTTCATAGACTGAAGACCCTGAACACTAGCAACATTGATTATCACACCACCCTTTCGAAGTCTCATCTCAGGAATAGAAAATTTAGCCATCAGAAAATAACTTTTTAGATTTACAGCGATTATTCTATCCCAAATCTCTTCGGATGTGTCCTCAGCTCTAACATAAGAACTAGGAGGTTGGATACCAACGTTGTTACAAAGAAAATCAATACCCCCATATACCTTGACAGCCTCCTTAACAACCTCACTAGCTTCCTGCGATATAGAAACATCTTTTTTAACGAAGGTGGTTTCCAATCTTTCATTTTTAGTAATTTCACTTAGTTCCAGACCTGCTTTTTGGTCAATATCTGCAAAAACCACTGCAGAGCCTTCACGACCCAATGCCAAAACTAATGCCCGACCAATCCCCTGAGCTCCCCCAGTGACAATTGCAACTTTCCCTTTCAACGAGCTCATTATAAAGTTCCTCTCTTTGCAAAAATGTCTCTATAATTATTAATTGCAGACAAAAATGACAACTATTTTTTTCTTTCCTATATTTCTATGCCAGTCTCTCTTTGATAATTCTCAGAATAAAAATACTATTCCCTTCGAGAAACTTTACTCTCCAATGATTTTGCAAATTTAGACACCAAAACCCTAACTCGCTCATGTGAACCTTCAGCAATCTTTCCAAATTCATCAAAAGCCTCTACTTTGAAACAAAATCGCCTACCATCAATCGTTACAATTTTCGTTTTGACCCTTACCTTTATTCCTAACGGGGTAGGTGCTAAATGCTTTACCTGTACGTTTATACCTACTGTCTCCTCCCCAGAATCAAGCAGTGGTTGGGCTGATTCTCGCGAAGCCATCTCTAACCACATTATCAGGGCTGGTGTAGACAAGACAGGAATCACTTCGGAACCCATAAATTTAATGGTCACTTCTTCAGTTACCAAATAATCTTTTTGAAAAATATTATTTTTGATTTTATTCATTATTCCTATTAACTACTCCTATTTAGTTCTTACTAACTATTTCTTTTAAAAATTGATCTAATTAATATTAGTAATTACATCAAAAAATCTTGAAGACTCTTTTATTGGACGGGTAAATGATAACCAACCTTAAGGGTTTTTATACGATGAAGCTTTCCTCCTGACGTAATGTAAAGAGTTTTATTTTCTTGCCCCCTGCCAAAACCAACGTTTGTAGGAAGATCAGGTGTTCTCTGATAATCTAATTCTTTTCCTTCAGCAGAATAAACATAGATCCCAGGACGTGTCTTATCCCTAACAGCTACATACAAATTCCCCTCCATATCCACTACTAAACCATCTGGACCATCTTGAGGAGAATAATCAACAAGAACTTCTCTAAATTCGGCACTGCCATCAGCATGCAAATCATAAGCTAGTAAAGCCATTCTTCCTTTATGAAAAAAAGCACTCTCGGAAAAGCGAAATAGATCCGTTGAACCATTATCATTAGAAACCACATAAAGTGTCTTTTGGTCAGGAGAAATACAAACTCCATTAGGTTTTCCAGCATCTGTAATGATTCGATGAATACTTCCATCTAAATCAATTCGATACACAGCCATTACTGCTTGGTCAATCAATTCATGACCAACATACCTAGGATCAGAAAAATATATTCTTCCCTTAAGATCGATGGTAATGTCGTTTGGGGCATTAAAAGGCCTACCTTCGTATAACCCTGCAATTATAGAACTCTTCCCCGTTTTTAAATCCGTCCGAATAACCCTTCGCCCACCAAAATCTGCTCCCTCAGCAACTATCATATGCCCCTGAGCGTCAAATTTAATACCATTAGACATCCCGCTAGGAGACCGATAGACAGTAACGCGATTCGTTTGGGGATCAAATCTCATTAAATGACCAGCCTGCATATTCGACTTTTTGGTAAAGGTTATGTCACTAAAATAAACCGTACCGTCTGGAGCTGCTGAGGCTCCTTCAGTTAAAACACCGCCTGTGAAAAGTGTTTCTAACTCAGCTTTTTTGGGGAAAATATTAATTTCACCGCCCAAAAAAATTGATGTTTGTAACAGAACAATTGTAATCAATAAAAACCTTTCAAATTTTTTTAGCATCACATTCCTTTCCCTAAAACCTAGACAAAAAGGTTACTCTGCACTTCTCCCGGTAAGAATATTTTAACAACGGTGTCAATACAAAGGCAAAACTAGATTCCCCAGATATTCAAAAAATACAATCACGATAAACTTCTAATAAAGTTTTTTTTGGAAGTATAATAGATGAAAGAAAGATTTGAATTAAGGTGGAACCAATAAAGTTTTTCTAAAGGTTCTTAATGAATCTATCAATTGCCTTCCATAAAACAAGGATTTTTTCAGCAACCATTGGACTACTATTTCCGTTAATAGTCTCAGATAACCTATCAGAAGTAACACTTTTAAATCCTGAAAGATCGAAAATACCCCAGTTACAAAGGAGAAGTAAACTAGAAATATTACAGATGCTTGTAAAATCAAAAAGATGGGACCAAGCAGAAAGAGTAGCGACCAAACTAATAAGAAAATCAGATAAAAATGGAGAGATCTTGATGTTGGCAGGTCTAATTCAATTCCAAAAAGTTAATTATGAAAAAGCGATTCCCCTCTTTAGGAAGGCTGAAGTTTTACGTCCTGATCTTCTGCACCTTTCCAAATACTTAGCGATTTGCTACTTCAGCATCAAACAACATGCACTTTTCGAATTTCAAATTAAACAGGCCATGATTCAAATGCCACTGGACCCAGAACTATCTTTTTTTTGGGGTCTCCACCAGTCTCTAGTTCGAAAAAATTTAGATGATGCAATTAAAGCTTTTGACCATGCCATTAAACTCAGGCCTCAATATATGCAAGCTTTATATCATCGAGGTTTGTCTTTTCAGAAAAAAGGTTTAAGGAAAAGAGCTCGAGCTGATTTTCAAAAGAGTATTACCTTAATCGAACAAAATTTCTTCCGAGGTTATAGTTATCCTTTTCAAGGCATGGCCAGATTATTGGCAGAAGAGACACCAAAGCAGGCCCTCCGATTTGCAATTCGATCAACAGAATTACAGCCCCGACTAAAAAATAACCATATTATGGTTGGCGAAATCCACTGGCGCTTAGGGCAATTCAAAGAAGCTACAGAGGCTTTTAAACATGCCTCTTTGCTGGATCCAAGTGACAGACGACCCCATTATTGGTTACATCTTCTATATCAAAAATTAGGCGAAAAACAAAAGTCAACTCTAGCTCTCATTGAGTTCCGTCGGTTAAATAAATCTGCCAAGTTGAAATAAGGTTACCTTTAATTAATCCTAAGGAATCATCATGCCCTAGGCATCTTAGACCATCTAAAACTTAGTTTATAGGGGATCCCAAAAGAAATTGATAGTTGTCAGGGCTTCTATTAATTCATATTCTTCCATAGATTTAAAACATCCGTAGAAGTCAAAAAAAACAACCTGTTCTGTCGTGTAGATAAAACAATTTTCTTTTAATTAATCAAGCGAAGATCGCCTGTTCTCCGCGTAATACGCTCTCTATCTAAATACTCTAATAAGGGAATGGCATACTTCCGTGAAAGACCAGTTAGTTCCTTAAAATCTCGAACATCTATTTGGGAGTTTTCTTGTTTGTAATTAGTTAATTTTTTCTTTAGTTCCTCAATTGATTTCACATGAAAAAATAGATTCTCAGTAACTTTTACTAGCTTCTTTTGTCTAATTAAAAAAGCAATAAGTTTCTTGGTATTTTCTCTTGGGATGGTGATACTAATAAAAACTTCTTCTATCGTTGGAACCATGAGTCCTCTGTTAACAAAAATTTCTTCTATTTCTCGAAGAGCTTTTTCCTCAGTTTTATTTAATTCAAGTCCTTTACCCCTCAGTCTAACTCTATCTTGTTCCAGATCAATTAAATGTTGCTCAGACAAATGAGCAAGTACTTCCTTAAAAACAGCCGGATGGATTTTAGCAAATATTGATGAATTGAGTTGTTCTCTGGATATACCTGACGAAAGTGGTTCACGTCTTTGATAGTCCCTGATGTAGTTTAAAGATTGATCACTAAGTCTAGTAAAACAATCTTTATGAATGATATGTAGAGGATCATTACCCAATTTTCTTAGTCGCCCATCGAAAATCATTTCGGAAAGAACTTTATGAAGTAAATCTTTTGACAAAGGTACTTGAGCAAGAATTCTATCTTCTTTGATTCCGTTGGCAGATTCTCTTTTAGCTAGCTGTTCAACTATTAGTTCATTATTCTCTGATCCCATCTTTTGGAGAAACTGAACTCTTTGCTCAACATCCCTCTTCCTATTTTGACTGGGTGGAAAGATATCTAAAATGATGCCACCACCAATGGTAGTCATGGGTGAAGCTCTTCGTAAAATAAAGCGGTCACCAACCAGTCCTAACACTGGTCTTTCTAAAATCAAACGGACCCATCCAGTTTCTCCTGCAGAAATTTGCCTCGGTTTAATAGGAATCAAAGTACCTAACAATTCTACAGAGCCTAGGTGAAATCTTACTCTCTTTCGATTTTTCATAATTACAGGTGAAGATTGCAATAACGTCACTTGACCTTCAATGACTGATATGACTTGGTATCGGTTACAATTCGAAATTTGCATACCTCTTTGAATTTCTCCAACTTCCAAGTCTTTAAGGTTTAAGGCGGTGCGTTGTCC
This sequence comes from uncultured Acidobacteriota bacterium, assembly GCA_964462735.1. GTDB lineage: Bacteria > Acidobacteriota > Terriglobia > Versatilivoradales > Versatilivoraceae > JAKUNG01. The sequence goes on from CAYWYX010000007.1 coordinate 33,899, forward strand.
AGGTAATGCCTGAACTACTTCTTTAGAATGTACATGAATCTGGCGAATTCTTGATTTTTTACTCGATGGATACAGCTGAACCTGAGTATTTCTTTTTATTGAACCACTAACCAAAGTACCTGTCACAATAGTTCCAAATCCCTTTAGACCAAAACAACGGTCTACAGGTAATCGTAGTGGAAGATCCAAACTTTTGACCGGTACTGAGTCAGCAATTTTTATTAAAGCACGCTTAACAAACTGTATTTTTTCTGGCTCTAAACAACTAAAAGGAATAACAGGAGCTGTTTCTAAAAAAGACCCTTTCAGGTATTCTTTCATTTCAAGGCCGACCAATTCCATCATATCCTTATCAACTAAGTCACACTTCGTAATTACTACTATCCCTTGAGAAATCTTAAGTAATCTGCAAATGTCAAAGTGTTCTCTAGTCTGTGGCATGATTGATTCATTAGCAGCCACAACTAATAAAACCGCATCTATTCCTCCAACCCCTGCAAGCATATTTTTGATGAATTTCTCGTGTCCAGGGACATCAATAAAACTTACCAATACTTCTTTGGTTAAATTCAAACCAGCAAAGCCAAGATCTATAGTTATTCCCCGTTCTTTTTCTTCCTTCAAGCGATCGGGATCAGTTCCTGTCAATGCCTTTATCAAAGCACTCTTGCCATGATCAATGTGTCCAGCCGTACCTACTACAATGTTTTTCAATGGTTTCTCCCTTTTTAAAACATAAACCAAAATTCTAAACCCTGCCTATTGAGATAACGTTAAGTTCCTATATACCTAATGCAAAACTTAGGTGTTGACCTAGCTAAACACATTGAAAACCATACAAAAAGTCTTTTCCTGTTAATACAGGGGTAACTCTAGACTCTTTTAAGTAGCCGTAG
>CAYWYX010000007.1:34894-39838 GCA_964462735.1 uncultured Acidobacteriota bacterium
CTAATTCCCCCTCCCAGTTAAATCCGGGAGGGGCGAATCAATTTGGTCAATGGGATCTACTATCAGCATAAAGATAATTTTTTGAGATAATTTAAAAAGTCTTCCCCTAAATCTTTTCTTTTTAAAGCAAGTTCTACTGTTGCTTTAAGAAAACCTAATTTATCACCTGCATCAAAACGTTTTCCTTCAAAACAATAACCATGAATTGCTTGGTTTTCTAGTAAAAGTCGAAGCCCTTGCGTTAATTGAATTTCACCATTAGCATCAGGTTTTGCCCTTGTTAGAGTATCAAAGATTTGTTCAGTTAAGATATAACGACCAATAATTGCAAACTTAGAAGGGGCATTAGCAAAGGTAGGTTTTTCAATAAGATCTAAAACCTCAAAAACATTTTCTGTTTCAGCCAGAGAATCTAAAGGTTTTGGTTTAATGACACCATATCTTGAAATATCTGGACCTTCAACCACTTGAGTAGCAAGAATAGAACTCTTGAATTTCTTAAAAACTTCAACCATTTGAAGGGTACAGGGAACTGACGAATCAATGAGATCATCTCCTAACAATACTGCAAATGGCTCTCTACCTATTAGATCCTTTGCCAATAGAATGGCATGACCAAGACCAAGTGCTTCTTTCTGTTGGACATAGGAAACCCTTGCAAGATTTGATATTCGCTGAATTTGAAGTAAAAGCTCCTTCCTTCCACGATTTTCTAGGGTTTTTTCAAGTTCATGAGAAACATCAAAATGGTTCTCAATAGTCCTTTTGCCTTTGCCTACAACAATTATAATGTGGTCAATTCCGGCAGAAACCGCCTCTTCAACAATGTACTGGATAACAGGCTTATCTACCAGAGTCAGCATTTCCTTAGGCTGGGCTTTTGTAGCAGGTAAGAACCTGGTCCCTAAGCCAGCTGCAGGAATTACTGCCTTTCGAATTCTCATTAAATCAACCTCACTATTTTAGATGCATTACCACCATCTTTTCTTCACTCATTTCACGAATCGCATACTTTGGACCTTCTTTACCAAAACCACTTTCCTTTAAACCACCATAAGGCATCAAATCTGCACGCCATTGCGGACCCCAATTAATGTGAAGATTACCTGATTGTACTTCCCGAGCAAACTTCATAGCCCATTCAAGATCCTGGGTAAAAATGCCAGCCGAAAGCCCATAATTACTATCATTAGCTAGTTGAATGGCTTCTTCAATCGAACCACATGGAGTAAGTGCTACTGCCGGACCAAATAATTCCTCACAAGAAATCCTCATAGCTGGGTTTACATCAGCTACTAATGTCGGCATATGCATTGTTCCATTCCGCTCTCCTCCTGTTAAGATCTTGGCTCCCCCAGACACAGCTTCCTGCACCCAAGATTCTACACGCTGAGCATCCTCTTCTCTGATCATTGGACCCATCTTTGTCTCCTCTCTAAGAGGATTACCCAAATTAATGTTGTCAACTTGAGGGCTTAATTTCTCCCCAAGCTCTGTATAAATATCTGGTAAAGCTAAAATCCTCTGAGCACTAATGCATACTTGTCCAGCATTACTATATCCAGTGGAGAGAATAGCCTGACAAACCTTCTCTAAGTCTGCATCAGGCATGACAATAAGAGGCGCATTACTACCAAGCTCCATAGTCACACGCTTCAAACCTGCAACTTTACATATATCTTCCCCTACATCTCGGCTTCCAGTGAAGGTAATCTTTCTAACTCGACGATCGGAACATAGGGCACGACCAATATCTCTCCCACTCCCTGTAATACACTGTACTGATGTTTGAGGGAATCCTGCATTCAAGATTATTTCCGTGAGTTTAAGAGCGGAGAGAGGGGTATCACTAGCTGGTTTTATAACCACACTATTTCCAGCAGCTAAAGCAGGCCCTACTTTATGAGCAACTAGGTTTAAAGGAAAATTGAATGGTGTCACAGCTGCAACCACTCCACAAGGGACCCTCAAGGTAAAACCCAGCCGATTTCCAGAACCGGGTGCCCCACCAAGTGGAATCATATCACCGGACAATCTCTTTGCTTCCTCAGCTGAAACCAATAATGTCTGAACCGCTCGGGATACTTCTACCCTAGCCTCGGAAATAATTTTCCCTTCTTCAAGGGTTATTGTTTTTGCTAATTCCTCTAGGTTAACTTCCACTAGGTCAGCTGCTTTTTTCAATAACTCAGATCGTTCGTGTGCCTCAATTTTTTCCATTATTTCGGCACCTTTTTGAGCTGTTTTTAACGCACAGTCTACATCCTCAAGACTCGCTGAAGGCACTGTATCAACAACAGTTTCATCAAAGGGATTTTTGACCTCTATTTTTTCCGACTTTTCCATCCATTTTTCAGCAACATACATTTTCATTTAAAGCTCTCCCTTCAAAACAAAAATATTTCAAATACTCTCAACAATAAATGACTTAAAAGGTTTTTCTCTTCATAGACATTGTTTCAATACATCTAAAAGTTACGCTTCATCTCGAAACATAAATACCTATGTTAACTATAAACTTTACACATAATTTATCATTATTAAACAAACGTAAAATCTACCTTAAATTTACCACTACTTTCTTGGTACCAATGATCTATATTTTTGATAATGCTAACTATTTCTAAGGGTAAACTTTCTTTTCAAGATTAGATCATTTTTTCATATATAATTTCTAAAAATATATTGATAGCTATTTTAAAAATTGAATTCATTTACAAGTAATATGTATATTCTTTAAAAATCATCTCAATATCAAATTTGTTTTTCTATGAATCAATAGAAGAATCAATAGAATTTTTGCACGTCGTAACTAAAAAAAGAAAAGTTAGTTTATACTGAAGAAAAGGCTGTAGGAAGGTATTATCTTTTTCAACAGTTTTACCGTAGACTAGTATATTCTTAATTACAAAGGAACAAGAATGACAGTAACTAGCAAAAATATTGATATTTATGGAGAAATAGCACAACTGCGGGCTAAAGGAAAGAGAGCAGCTTTAGCCACAATTATTCATATTCGCGGTTCAGTTCCGAGCTTTGAAACTGCTAAGATTCTAGTCAAGGAAGATGGTTCTACCGTTGGAACTATTGGTGGAGGTTGTGTTGAAAATGATGTATGGAAGGCAGCCCGACAAGTAATGCTCGAAGAAAAACCACGACGTCTATTATTTGACTTAACAGATACTTCGAACCTAGAGGCTGGCCTGATTTGTGGAGGTAAGATCGAAATCTTTGTTGAACCCATACTAGCAACCCCTACAACGTATATTTTTGGTGCTGGTCACATTTCAAAATTTATCTCTAAGGTAGGTGTGTTAGCTGGCTTTAGTTCCGTCATCATCGACGATCGTCCTCAGTATGCTAACACTGAGCGGTTTCCTGAAGCTAGTCAGATATACTCAGGTAGTTTTGAAACAGCTTTTAAATCTATTTTACCCAATGAGTTTTCTTATCTGATCATTGTCACTAGAGGGCATCAGGAAGATCAAACTGTTCTTCGTTGGGCAGTACAAACTAAAGCTCGATACATTGGAATGATTGGAAGCAAAGTAAAGAAGAAAGCTCTTTTCCAAAACCTCAAACAGGAAGGCATTACTCAAAATCAACTTAATAGAGTCTTTTCACCGATGGGAGTAGATATTAATGCTATATTGCCAGAGGAAATCGCAGTTAGTGTTATTGCCCAAATGATTGCTTCAAGACGGTCAAAACCTGATATTGCCCTGCCTGTTCACTCTTAAAAAGACTTCAAGTAGTAATTAATTAAAATCTATACCCCCAAGTCTAAATAATTCTGGCAGACAAATTCTATAATTTTCTGCCATCGACCGAAACATACTTCCTGACACCATCCATTAACTCTTGAAATTCTGAAGGCAAAAGTGACTGAGCTCCGTCTGAAAAAGCGTCTTCTGGCTTAGGATGGACCTCTACCAACAACCCATCAGCTCCCGCAGCAACAGCAGCATTAGAAACTGGGGCAATTAAAGGCCTCTTCCCGGTACCATGACTAGGATCCACAATCACTGGAAGGTGCGACAGATAGTGGAGAGCTGGAACAGCAGAGATATCTAAAGTATTGCGAGTGTACGTTTCAAAAGTACGAATTCCCCGTTCACAAAGAATAACCTCTGGATTCCCCTGTGAAACAATATATTCTGCAGACATTAGAAGTTCTTTTAGAGTTGCCATCAAACCTCTCTTTAGTAAAACTGGTCTCTTTGTTTTTCCAAGCTTCTTCAATAAAGCAAAATTTTGCATATTGCGAGCGCCAACCTGAAAGATGTCAGTATATTCATTAACCAGTTCTACATTTTCTGTACTGATAATTTCGGTGATGATCTTTAACCCCGTTCTTTCTCGAGCCTCAGCTAAAATTTTTAGGCCCTCTTCTTCTAAACCCTGAAAATCATAAGGAGATGTTCGAGGTTTGTAAGCTCCTCCTCGAAGCACCTTTGCCCCAGCTACTTTGACACTTTCAGCTGTAGTAAATAGCTGTTCGCGGAACTCGACTGAACATGGCCCAGCCATCACCACAAACTCATCTCCGCCAATTGAAAAATCATCCATTTGTATAACTGTTTTTTCTTTCTTAAGCTCTTTACCAACTAATTTAAAAGGTTGCGAGATAGGGATAACTGATTCGACTCCAGGCACAGATTCCATTACTGAAATGATGTGGTCTTTTTCTTTCCCATCACCAACGGCACCAATCACTACTCTCTCTTCACCTTGAATTGGATGAGCTGTATATCCAAAACTTTTAATTTTGTTACAAACGTATTCCACCTCTTTCTGGGTGGCCCGAGAAACCATTGAAATGATCATGTATACTCCTTACCAAAAAAAAGCCCACCAGCTAGGCGGGCTGAATTCTCTCATCGTTTTTCCTAGGCCTTTTTCAACCCTTAAACCTATTACAAAGGATACAGGAAAAGGTGTACC
>CAYWYX010000007.1:39938-46862 GCA_964462735.1 uncultured Acidobacteriota bacterium
ATGAAAGAATAACTGAATTCCTATTAAACAAGGATATTCTTCTGAATCTTTTGACCAATTAGTAAATTGTTTTCTCGATATTTTCTGCTGTGCTACCATTAAAAGTTGAAACTCATACTTTATTATAGCTTTTGAAATAAACAAAATAACTCTTTTGAACTAGATCCAGAAGTACAAATTAAACACTTTCCATTTGTCATTACTTCACTAGGACTTTTTAGTCTTTGGCCTATGACAGTTAGAATCATTGATGGCATTAAAATTGGAAAAGAAATAAGAGAAGAGTTGCGAACAGAGGTAGCTCTATTAAGAAATAATGGGTTGGTTCCTGGATTAGCTGCAGTTCTGGTTGGGAATGATCCAGCCTCTCGTGTTTATGTCAATAATAAGATTAAGGCTTGTGAATCGCTTGGGATTTTCAGCAAGCTAGTACAACTGTCTAAAGAAACAACAACTAAACAACTTTTGGAACACATATCAGCTCTCAACCAAGATGATTCCTTACATGGCATTCTCGTTCAATTGCCACTTCCAAAATCAATTGATGAGAAGACCATCTTAGTCGCCATCGATCCCGCTAAAGATGTGGATGGACTTCACCCTTTCAATGCAGGTAACCTCGTGCTTGGCAATAATAGTCTAAAGCCCTGCACGCCATCCGGGATCATCGAAATTCTTAGACGAGAGAATATTTCAACCAAGGGCGCCCATGCAGTAGTAATTGGCCGAAGTAATCTAGTAGGAAAACCCTTAGGACTGCTTCTACTAGAAAACAATGCTACTGTTACATTCTGTCATTCTCAAACTCAAAACCTAATTAAAATTTCTAAAACTGCTGACATTTTGGTTGTGGCCGTAGGAAAACCAATAATAGTTGACGAAACTTTTATTAAACCTGGAGCTGTTGTTATCGATGTCGGTATTAATCGGATCGAAGGACAAAGGTTAAAGTCCCTACTCCAAATAGACCCTTCACTGCAACCTCAGTATGAAAAAAACCGTTCAAAGGGGAAAAATTCTGTCTTGGCTGGAGACGTTAATTTCACTAGTGTATCTAGAATTGCCTCAGCGGTTACCCCTGTTCCAGGGGGAGTAGGACCACTAACAATTGCCCTTTTAATGAAAAATACTGTTAAGGCCGCTAAACAAAGTTACGCAAATGAGTCCCCAATTTAGTGACTTTTGAATGATGTTTTAAATGTTCAGATTTGACTAAATGACTTGTAAAGTGGTGAGTTTATGTTACGAATAGGATTGACAGGAGGAATCTCAAGCGGAAAATCAACTGTCTGCAAATGGTTTAAAGAAAGGGGATTTCTGGTAATTGATGCTGACCAGATCGCCCATCAGTTAATTCGTAAAGGTCAGATTTGTTTTAAACCCATAGTCAGTCTTTTTGGAAAAAGAATATTGGATTCAACTGGTGAGATCGATCGAAAATCCCTCGGCAATCTAGTATTTAACGATTTAGCCTGTTTAAAGCAACTTAATGAGTTAATACATCCACAGGTTACTAAGAAAATCCTGCAACAGCTTAAAAACCTAGAAGAAGTAGAACCCCAACCCCAAGTAATAGTTGATGCATCCCTAATGGTTGAATCTGGATTTCACAAACAATTCTCTGACTTAATTGTGGTTAGTTGCCGATTAGAACAACAAGTAGAGCGACTAATGAAGAGAAGTCACCTCTCAATAAGCCAAGCCCGACATCGGATTACCTTACAAATGCCTCTCAAGGAAAAACTTCTCTATGCAACTTTTGTGATTGATAACTCAGGTACTTTAGAACAGACTCATTGGCAAGTTGAAAAGATTATGAATAGTATCTGCTTAAGAAGCCAACGATGAACATTCATTACATTAAACAATTGATTAGAATATTTACTTTGATCCTTTGCCTACACTTAATCCAAATAAATGTTCTAGCCCAAGGTAGCCAGAGTGTTGTTAATGTTCAACATTTTGTTTCAGTGGATGGGATCAGAAATGATGATTCCTTTAAATTGGCTACAGTATTAACAATTGCTCCTGGTTACCATATAAATGCCCATCAGCCTACTTTAGACTATCTTATACCTACCAAGATCGTATTTCAAAAATCTAAAATAGTGCATCTAGATACTCCTCGGTATCCAGTACCTTATGAGCGTTCTTTTGGCTTCTCTCCAGGACAGCCATTAGCAGTTTATGAGGACACTGTTATTGTCAAAACTAGAGGAACCTTAGTAAATTCAGGAACAGCATCGTCAGTATTGATTCAGGGCAAACTCACTGTTCAAGCTTGCAATGACACGCAATGTTTGTCTCCTATTCAATTACCATTCAAAATTCCTATTAGAGTGTTTCAGTCAAATATTGCCCCCAATTTAATCAATAAACAGATTTTCGATAACAATGAGTCAGACTCATTGAACAAGCCCAAAGCTAACAGAATTTCTAATGTTCCTTTGCTTAAAGAATTCCCATCGTCTTCTAAAAAAGATGTACTTTCCGAAAGTATTAACAGTCGAGGATTTCTCGTCACCTTGGGTCTAATATTCCTAGCTGGTTTGGCATTAAACACTACCCCATGTATCTATCCTATAATACCGATTACCATTGGTTTTTTTACTAATCAAGCGGATGGCCATCTCCGTAAAACATTCCAAATGGCTTTATCCTACGTCTTGGGAATGGCTATTACATATTCAATCCTTGGGGTAGTTGCCTCGATGACACAAGGAATATTTGGATCTGCCCTCCAACATCCTTTAGTACTAGTTGGACTTGGAGCAATCATGATTGCTATGGCCCTTTCTATGTTTGGACTATTTGAATTTCGTTTGCCCAACATAATTAATCAGTTAGCAGCACAAAACTCAACATCTACCACTGGAACAATAGGTGCTTTGCTCATGGGATTATCGATGGGAGTCGTTGCGGCACCCTGTATTGGACCATTTGTAATTGGATTACTTGTCCATGTTAGTAGCAAAGGGAACCCTGTCTATGGTTTCTTTTTATTTTTTGTTCTATCCTTAGGCTTGGGTTTTCCCTATTTATTTTTAGGAACTTTTTCAGGAGCTTTAAAGAATTTACCTCGCTCTGGTCAATGGCTTATCACAACACGCAAGATCTTTGGGTTAATCTTACTGGGAATGGCTCTGTATTTTCTCAACCCTTTGCTAGATCCTTATACCCCATGGGTTTTGGCCCTATTAGCTGGTGGGTCATCTATTTATCTTGTTTTCCAAGAAGCCCCTCAAGTAACTCCACTGATAGTTAGGTGGTTTTTGAGAGTTATTGGTATCGGACTGATGGCACTTGCCATCATCCTGGTGATTCCCAGTCAACCAGAAGAGGGTATTACTTGGGAGATATATTCGGAAACAACGCTAGTAGAAGCTCGGAATTTAGGAAAACCTGTAATGATAGATGTTTACGCTGAGTGGTGCATACCATGTAAAGAACTTGATCAATACACTTTTTCTGATCCTTCAGTTAAGACTGCAACAAAAGGATTTACTAACCTAAAATTAGACATGACAACTAATGAACCTAACTCAGAAGCTTCACAAGCTAGAAGTCGTTTCAACATTCTGGGAGTACCAACCATTATCTTTCTAGATCCAACTGGACAAGAACTCCAAGATTTTCGCCTGGAAGGATTTGAAGCAAGTGCTCCTTTTATGAAAAGAATCAATCGAATCAAAACTCTACTAAAACAAACTGAACACTCTAAATCTTTAGATTAAGTTTTTTCTGTTTCAAGAACACTTTTTAAAAATAATGAATTTTGGAAAAACTTCTTAACTGGTAAAACCTTATGAAAATCTCTTTCAAGTCTCAGTCTAAAAAATTTTACTTATCCATCGTCTTTTCCTTACTCTTTGTAGTATTTTTCAGCTGTAACATGCCCCAAAACACTGGTCCCAATAATTTAAAGAATGTTTCGCAATTACCAGATTTTTCCCTGAAAAATCTGGAAGGTAAGACAGTTCAGTCTGAAGATTTTTCTCAGAAAATATTAGTTATTAATTTCTGGGCCACGTGGTGTCCCCCATGTTTAAAAGAAATTCCTCATCTAAATGAACTATTTCTTGACTTTCGATCTAGAGGCGTAATCGTTCTAGGTATTTCTATGGATCAGGGAGATCCCGATGTTGTTCAGCAATTCATTCAACGGCATGATGTAAAATATCCTGTTGTAATGGGTACTTCTTCAGTCGGAGATGATTTTGGAGGAATTCGAGGACTTCCTACTACTTTTATTGTGGATCAAAATGGGGAAATTATAAAAAGATTTGACGGCTACAGACCAAGCTACCCTAAGGCTATGAAAAGAACAGTTGACCAAATACTAGGTTAAAACATACTTATAATAGTGCTAGATTTTCAAAAACTGTATTAACTAACTTAAATCATTTTCATATTCATCCAGCTGGTCAAAAGTAATTTTACCAATTAAATAGCCAAAAAACTCCAGATATGATGACGCTTCGTATCCGCCTCTCTACATTAATATTATTACTAATTCTAGTGTGTTTAGGTGCTTGGACGGTTAGCCGATCATTACCGCGTCCCACTTCACTTTCCTCTCAACCTATAATTCAATCGGCAGGGACAATTGCAGCTATTCAACCAAGTGTTGCTAACAACAATAATAATGACGAATCAAAGACTATTCAGATATACAAAAAAGTGGGTCCAGGAGTAGTCAATATAACTTCAACTACTCTAAGTTTTGATTTTTTCTTTAATGCTGTTCCAGAACAAGGATCTGGTTCCGGATCTATCATTGATAATCAAGGACACATTCTTACTAATTATCACGTAATTGAAAATGCCCGACTCCTAGAAGTAACATTACCTACAGACAAACAAAAATTTAAAGCTCAAGTTATTGGAACAGATCAATCCAATGATCTGGCCGTTATTAAAATTAACCCTCCTAGATCTTCACTAAATATTGTTAAACTAGGAACATCTTTTAATTTAAATGTTGGACAAAAAGTTTTAGCCATAGGCAACCCTTTTGGTTTAGAAGGAACCCTTACTGTAGGAATAATTAGCTCATTACGTCGGTCAATTCAAGCCAGAAATGGGAGCTTAATTGAGGATGTAATTCAAACTGATGCTGCGATCAATCCCGGAAATTCAGGGGGACCATTACTCGATTTCTCGGGCAAGCTAATTGGAATCAATACACAAATCTTTTCAACGAGCGGTGGCAGTATTGGTATTGGCTTTGCCGTTCCTGTTGATACTGCTAAACGAATAATTCCAGATTTAATTTCCAAAGGTAAGGTTGAACGTCCTCATGCAAGATTGAAGGGTTATGAACTTACTTCAAAACTTGCCCAACTCCTAGACCTCCCCGTAAATGAAGGAATTCTAGTTGCCCGCACTTCACCAGGTGATTCATTTTCTGAAGCAGGAATTCGCGGTGGTAAGAAAACCTACGTCGTTGGGAATGTACTAATGATTCTTGGTGGGGACATCATTGTTGAGGCTGACAACCAGTTAGTTAACTCCATAGCAAAATTAAATCAAATCATTGACAAGAGGAGACCAGGAGATACTATCTATATTAAAATCTTTCGTAATCAAAAACCTATGACCCTCCGAGTACCTTTACTAGAAAAACCAGGGGTTTTTTGATAAAAGTGCTCAACAAACTGATTCGTACACTATTTTCTTTTTACATGTCCAATTCATTACCGCTATTAAATAAATGATATCAAGTTAAAAAGCATATGGATTCCCCAAAAAAAGAAAAACCCCAATTGTTACCTCTATTTCTCGCTGGATTGGTTGTTGGGCTAGGAATCCTTATTTATTTCTTCGCAAATTTTCGTGAAGAAAAAACAATACAAAAATATTTTGAAACTTTACGACAAGGCAACTTACCTGAAGCATACCAGCTATGGGGACCTACCGATGAGTATACCTATTGCGATTTCATGATTGACTGGGGACCAAAGGGATACTACGGAAAGATCAAACGTTTTGAAATCGTCAGTTCCAAAAGTCAAGGGACTGGCGTAATTATAATGGTTCAGCTTAATAATTTAAGAAAACCCATTGGTTTTTGGGTAAAACGCAAAACTCAAAAAATTGGGTTTTCCCCTATAGCTTTTTAGTAGATTATTGATCTTATCCAACACACTCTAATATTTAAATCCTTTATGGAATATTCATTCTGTCCCAAATGTGGTGGGTCTCTTAATGCATATCATATTAAAACTTCCGAACCAAAACGTTTGGTCTGCACCGTTTGTAATTTCATTTTCTATCTAGATCCCAAAGTGGCAGCAGCTACAATATTTACACTTAACGGTAAGATACCTTTACTACAGCGCAGTATTGAACCTAGTCATGGAAAATGGGTTTTCCCTGGAGGGTTCGTAGATAGAGGAGAGAATGTTGAAGATGCTGCTATACGTGAGACCAAAGAAGAATGTCATTTAAAGGTTCAGATACTCTCTCTTCTAAATGTTTACTCCTATGCAGGCAATCCGACTGTTTTAGTTGTTTATGCTGCTGAAGTAACGGGAGGGAAACTGCAGGTTGGAGATGAAAGTCTTGATGTTCAACTTTTTTCTCCAAAAGAAATTCCATGGAATAGATTAGCCTTCCCCAGTACAAAAGAAGCATTGATAGATTATATTGACAAATTTGTTACACCTAGAAATACTTCAATTTTTCCAAATGAGGATAACAAAACTAAAATTGGTAACGATAGAAAGTAGATCTCACGTCTACTACCAGTAGAGACTCAAGTAGTATTTCTTTCTAACCTAAATGCTATAAATAAGGAATGCTATTTTGATTTCAATTTAGACATGAAGTTTTATTTCGAAATACTAAACTCCTTAAATTTTTTGACGTTTCAGTAATTAAGCCGTTACTCCTCAAATAGATTTTTTCAAAGTTACAGATCTT
>CAYWYX010000008.1:0-38496 GCA_964462735.1 uncultured Acidobacteriota bacterium
GGGGGGGCTTGTAATTATGTTCCTAGAATAGAGAACCCACCGTCCACGGGGATGGAAGCTCCAGTCACAAAGTCTGACGCTGGTGATGCCAGAAACATTGCTGTTCCTCCACAATCAACCTCAGATCCCCATCGCCCCGCTGGAGTGCGCCGCAGAACATTCTCATGGAGTGGGGGAATATCTAAGCGGGCTTGTCTCGTCATGTCGGTGTCAATCCATCCTGGAAGTAGGGCATTGACTTGAATATTATCGGAGGCCCAGGCAGCAGCAAGTGATTTTGTCAGTTGAACAATGCCACCTTTACTAGCACAATAGGCTGGTGCTAGAGGTGCTCCAAAAATGGACATCATCGATCCTATATTGATGATTTTTCCACCACCACTAGCTTTCATTGCCGGATAAGCTGCTTTTGAGCATAGAAAGGCACCGGTTAGGTTAATTTCGAGCACTCTTGACCAATCGTCCAAGCTTAAATCTTGGGCCATCTTTCGAACATTGATTCCCGCATTATTAACTAAAATGTCAAGTCGTCCAAACTGATTAACTGTCGATTCAACCAAAGTTTCTACTGAGTCCTTATTTGCAACATCTACATTAATTGAGATAGCATCAGCACTAGTTTTTCTTAATTCCTGGAGTGCTTGTTGAGATTTCTTTTTATTTCTAGCCGCAATAACTATCCGTGCACCTGCTTGAGAAAAAGTCCGGATAATGCCGAGTCCAATTCCGCCATTACCACCAGTAACCACTGCAACTTTTCCGTTTAAGTCAAAAAGATTCATATTCATGAGTAAGATTACTCCTTAGAAAAATACTATTGTGATGGCAGATGAACTTTTTAAAAGGCTTTACATGACCCAGTATGCTAAAACAACGACACCGTAGGTATCATAGAAATGAAATACTTGTCAAAGTTAAATGTTTGGAAGATCAACTTTTCAACCTAGATCCTTAATCCATTTTTACCATGCATCTAGTCTAAAGATCTCATAAATAAATTACAGCTGCCAATCTAAAGTTTCATTGTATGTTTGCCAATCCTTGTTTTTTGACTGGATTGAGGATTGTGATATTATCATGTTATATTTGGTGGGCGTTGCCCGCAAGTTTTAAGAGTTTAAAGTTGCCCTATTTACATGTTTGAGGTTAGAGAATGAAAATCATCATCCTTTATTCTGACAAATTATTAACTTATTCTGCCAACTATTTAAAGGGTTGCCGAGATGGACGATCTTAAATCCCTTATTCGAAATGTACCAGACTTTCCTAAAAAAGGTATTCTCTTTTACGACATCACCACGTTACTAAAAAAAGATTGGGCTTTTAAGTGTGTTGTAGAAAAAATAGCAGAGCACTACCAAGACCAACAGATTGACTTAGTAATTGGTGTTGAATCACGTGGCTTTATTTTTGCTCCGACCTTGGCTTATATACTAGGTGCTGGATTTGTACCTGTGCGTAAACCAGGAAGATTACCTGCCGAGTCCATTCAAGCCAGCTACGAGTTAGAATATGGGAAAGACAGTTTGGAAATCCACCAGGATGCTATCCAAAAGGGACAAAGTGTTCTGCTTGTAGATGATCTACTTGCCACCGGAGGAACAGCAGCAGCAGTAGTTGAGTTAATCCGACAGTTGGATGGGCAATTGGTAGGCGCAACATTTTTAGTTGAATTAGAATTTCTTAATGGCCGTCAAAAAATACAAGACGTTGATGTTTTTTCCCTACTACAGTATCAGGTTTAAATTCAACAATTGAAATACTGCCACATCAGCATGTAAGATCTCCGAGTGCCCTTCTGACAAAAATTGTTTTAATATTTTTTAATTTAACGGGTCAAGGTTTTTTAAAAGGGATCGTTGAAATTTCCTGTTGAAGTTGATCAGCGATTGGTTCATTTGGGTGATGGTTCAGAAACTGCTTTAGATAGTACTGAGCTTGCTCTAGATCTTTATGCAAGATTTGGATCTTTACTAGTAGACCAAAAGCTGGTTTTGACTTGACTGGTGCTAATCGAGTGGCTGTTTCTAAAAATTGTTCTGCCATATAGAGTTGATTTTTTTGAAAATAAACCTCTCCTAAAGATTGATATGCTTCTGCAAAGCTAGCATCATAGTCTAAAGCTTTTTGGTACCTTTCTATAGCCTGGTCTAACTTTCCTTGTTCGTGAAGGATAACTCCAAGATTGAAATTGGGCTTAGCAGTTTTTTCACGGAGTTCTATTGCCTTAAGGTAGGCTTGGATGCCATTTTCCCACTGTTTAAGGGCTTGATATTGAACACCTAGGTTATAGTATGCCTCAAAAAAATCAGGTTTAGCTTTGATAGCGTATTTTAAATACTCGATTGCTTTTTCTCTGTTTCCTTTTGCAATCTCTTTGGATGAATTAAGAAAAGCTACTCCAGCAGGTCTGCTAATCTTTCCTGACGGTTTTTCTTTTCTTCTGGTTGAAGCATTAGCTCCATAATCCTTTACTATTTCTCTAATCGAAGCACCTTCATTACCCTTGAGACGAATGTCCAAAATGATGGTCTTAGGCTTAGGATAATTTCTGATCTCAATGGGTCGACCAATGCTGGCGAAATTTACCCTTTTGATGGTTAGGAGATACTTCCCGGGAGATAGTAAGTCGAAGTTAAAAGTGCCGTCATAATCGAGGATATGCTCTCCAACTGTAGAACCCTTTTGTTTAATAAGAGTGACCTTAATATGTCTAGTAGGCTGACCGTCCTGAGTCATGACACGCCCTGCGACCGAGTGTTGATTAGCCCTTTCGTCACTGAAAATTTGTAGATTTAAAAAAAAGATGATTAACAAGAAACAGATTGGAGTTGTTGCAACATCCAAGTTTATTTTACTTGTCCAGCAGTTTTTCATAATGATGGTTGTTGTATTTCACTTTGAATAGGGTGTTAAAAAATATCAATTTACTTATTCTGGATTGGATTGTAGCTACTTAATAGATAAGAGTCTACTATTGAGGAGAGTCTGAATATAATAATGGGATTTAAAGTGATTAACTCTAACACAGTCTTTTTTATGTATAGGTGCAATACTCAGAATTTATGTTTTGTAGTCAGGTATTATAGAGGTTAGCAAATTATCAGATTCAGATTATAAATCTGAAACGGATTGTCAAATGAACTGACAACTATAAATTAGTCTAAATCCTTTTGTTAGCGTTCAGATGATTTCCTATATCTTGACGATGTTTTTTTAGTTCTAAGTCTATGATTCCTTGTTTAAGGTGGCATTATGGAAGTGAGTAATGGGTCTAGAAACAATCACTATTAGAGGTGCCCGTCAGCACAACCTTAAAAATATCACACTTGAGATTCCCCGAAATAGCTTTGTTGTAATTACTGGGTTAAGTGGATCTGGGAAATCAAGTTTGGCTTTTGATACTATCTATGCAGAAGGCCAGCGGCGCTATGTGGAATCTTTATCAGCATATGCCCGTCAATTTTTAGACCAGATGGAGAGGCCTGATGTAGATTCGATTGAGGGACTGAGTCCTGCTATATCAATTGAACAGAAGACTACTATCCGTAGTGCTCGATCAACCGTTGGAACCATCACTGAAATTTATGACTATCTTCGGTTACTCTACTCATCTATTGGGGTACCTCACTGCCATAAGTGTGGACAACTAATTGCTACACAATCAATCACACAAATATTAGACAGAATTAAAGATTTACCTCAAGGTGAAAGAATTATGATCCTAGCCCCTGTGGTTAGTGGTCGAAAAGGTGAGTACCGTCAGCTTTTGGAGAATTTAGGGAAACAAGGTTTTATAAGAGTTCGAATCGATGGACAGTTATGCTCTCTGGATGAGGAGATTACGCTAGATAAAAGGAAAAACCACACAATTGAGGTTGTGGTAGATAGGCTTTTGATTAAACCGGGAATTGAAACTAGGGTCGAAAAATCGATACAAACAGCAATCAAGTTAACTAAAGGTATTGTGTTAGTTGCTGTAGTTAATGGTAAAGAAATTCTGTACTCAGAACGACTAGCTTGTATTAATTGTGGTATCTCAATTCTAGCAGTTGAGCCCAGAACCTTTTCCTTTAACAGTCGGTATGGAGCCTGCCAGACTTGTGCGGGACTGGGTACTCGTTTTGAACTGGACACTGAAAAAATTGTTGGTGACCCTTCAAAATCCCTTTTTAATGGTTGTTTGGCTATTTGGAATAGTTATTTACCAAAGAAGGTCCAGAAATTCTTTAAAGAAATTGCTGCCCATTTTAAAGTTGATTTAAAACTTCCCTTCCAAGATTTACCGGCTAACGTTCAATCAGCTATTTGGAATGGTGTCAGCACTTCTTCATCTTTAAAAGTTGGGATTCTGGGACAGATAAAAGAGTGGGGTCATAACGAATTCATCCCGACTAATATTGGAATTTTTCTAACCTCCATGCCTTGCTCAGTTTGCAAGGGAAAACGTCTCAGAAAAGAAAGTTTGGCAATAAAAATTTCTGATCTATCAATTTCTGATCTGACGGCTCATCCATTGAATCAGACACTAAAAATTTTAAAAAAACTGCAATTAAATTCCCGTGAGAATCAAATTGCTGGAAGAATTGTGCAGGAAATTATCAACCGTCTTGAATTTCTGATTGCTATTGGTTTGAATTATTTAAGTCTGGGACGTAGTGCCTCCAGTCTTTCCGGAGGAGAAGGTCAGAGAATTAGGTTAGCTACCCAAATTGGTTGCAAACTCCGGGGCGTTCTCTACGTTTTAGATGAACCTTCTGTTGGTTTGCATCATCGGGATAACCAGCAGTTACTAGGAATGCTGCGACAATTAAGGGATCTAGGCAATACTGTTTTAGTAGTTGAACACGACGAAGAAACTATTCGGCAAGCAGACTTTGTTGTGGATTTAGGACCAGGTGCTGGTAAATCAGGAGGCTACCTTATTGCTAAGGGAACGGCTCAGGAAATTTCAAAAAATCATCAGTCATTAACAGGGCGTTACATTTCAGGAGACTTGGTCATTCCTACTCCTCAAAAACGTCGAGGAAATAGTGGAAAGGCTGTCATTGTAAAAAGAGCATTGCAGAATAATCTTAAGGGGGTAGATGTAAGTTTTCCTTTGGGTTTATTGACAGTTGTGTCGGGTGTTTCAGGATCAGGTAAGTCTTCTCTTGTTAATGACATTCTTTATCGTGCTCTGGCTAAGCATTGCTCTGGCTCGATTGAAAAACCTGGAATTCATCAGGAGATCACAGGGGCAGAATTTGTCGACAAGGTGATTAAGATTGATCAGTCGCCTATTGGGAGATCCCCTCGCTCTAATCCAGCCACTTATACTGGATTGTTTACTGCAATTCGAAATCTTTATGCATCCCTTCCAGAATCTAGAGAACGTGGTTATAAACCGGGTCGTTTCAGTTTCAATGTTAAAGGAGGACGGTGTGAAGCCTGCCGTGGTGATGGGTTGCGCCGTATTGAAATGAATTTTCTTCCCGATGTTTTTGTTAAGTGTGAAACCTGTTTTGGTCACAGGTACAATCGGGAAACTTTGGCGGTTCAATATAAAGGTCATTCTATTGCTGATTTGTTAGAAACTCCGGTTGACGAGTGCCTAAAAATTCTTGAAAATATTCCTGCAATACAAATGAAATTAAAAACCCTTTGTGAGGTTGGCTTAGGTTATATTCAGCTTGGTCAGTCATCAAATACTTTGTCTGGGGGTGAAGCTCAAAGGATAAAATTGGCCAAAGAACTAAGCCGAAAGGCGACTGGTAAAACAATCTATATTTTAGATGAGCCTACAACAGGGCTGCATTTTGAGGATATTAAAAAGTTGCTTAACGTTTTAGGAGATCTGATCAACTTGGGAAATACAGTCATTGTGATTGAACATCAGATTGATGTAATTAATTCTGCTGACTGGGTCATCGATTTGGGTCCGGAAGGCGGTGAACTAGGAGGCTACATCATTGCAGAAGGGACTCCAGAGGAAGTTGCTTTAGTCCCTGGTTCCTATACAGGTCAGGCTCTATCAGATTTCTCAAGTAAACAAAAAAATAGGGTAGCTGGAGACCTGCCAGTCTTCTCTAATGCATAGGTCTACTTTTTAGAAAAGTTTGACTCTTGTTGGTAGGATCGCTGAATTGATAAAGTTCAAATTTGGATAAGCTTCCAGAAGAAGTTACCCTAATTAGCTTACCACTTAAGATACAGGATGGGGATGGTTCTCCAGTTCGTGCAGTTGCTTTAATTGAGTAGTTTTTTTACTAGTTGTCTCTTGTTTAGAAAGGAAGGATGAAATGATCTACGAATTGAGAATTTACCGTTTTCACCAAGGTCGCAAGAATGTATTCCTGAAGACTTTTAAAATTGCTCGAACTTTTATGAAGAAATATGGTGTTACTTTTGTAGCTGGATGGGAAAGTCTTGACCGCGCAGATGAGTTTGTCTGGATTCGGAAATTTCCATCTTCCAAGCATCGACAAAAAGCTATTGATGCTTATTACGGCAGTCCAGAGTGGAATAAAATAGTTGGTAGTATCCGACCTACGATCAAGCGACGGGAAGTCCGCCTGATGAAAGTCCTTCCTGGTTCAAAGTTAAAGAAGTAAGTGGAATACAAAGAGTCAGTGATCTCAAGACTGGAACAAATATTTTATCCTCTTGGAATAAGTTTACGGAGGCAACAGATTAGGAGTTGATGTTTCTTAAAGGAATTATCAGTCTAATTAAGTGGTCTCTTTATTGGCTATTCCGCCTTGGAGCAGCAGTTGCACCTATCTTGACAGCTAAAGTAGGAGTAGGAATTTTTACTAGGCCAAGCAAGTCTAAAGATTCTTTAGAAGATTTAAAGATTAAGCGGGAGTCTCGATTTTCTTTTTTGAACTTTGAGGGCGGCCAATTAGCCATGATGGAGTGGGGGGAAGGTCCAATTATATTGGGTGTTCATGGTTGGAACAGCAGCGGAAAAAGGTTTAGAAATTTTGTAAAGCCTATATCAGATTCCGGTTTTCGTTTGGTTGTTTTTGATGGTCCTGCCCATGGGTGCTCTTCTGGCAGTCATCTTGACCTCATGCAGTATGCCCGGTCCATTGTTGCGATAGCTAGGGAAATGGGAACTATACATGCGCTAATAGCTCATTCGTTTGGTTCGATAGCCAGTCTACTTGCACTTGAAAAGGGCCTAAAAGTTGAAAAGATGGTTATTTTTTCTCCGCTTAATGGTATTAAAGGTCCGATTAATTATTTGACGAGAAGTTCCCGTATGCCAGCATGGTTTGCACATCGGGTTCAGCATGTGTTTGAAAAAAGATTTCAGAGGGATTTAAATAGTATAGAGGCACTTTCATTGGCTCCAAAGCTTGATCTTCCTCCGAGTTTAATCTTTCATGATGCAGATGATTCGATACTTCCCGTTCAGAACGCCAGGGATCTATCTTGTGCTTGGAAGAATTCTCAGTTACTTGTAACTAGGGGATTAGGGCACCAAGGTTGTCTTGATGATGACCAAGTCATAAGAAAAGTGGTTTCATTTCTTGGTGGTCTTGAAGAATCAATACTACCATGAGTATTAAGAGTATCCTCTAATGATCAAAAATTGATAGTTGAGTTTCCTGTGATGTAATGAATTCCAGCAAAACTGGCACACCGTCCTCTGTTTTACGAATGCCTCGTTTTAAAGCAGGTACGATTTCACTGGGTTTTTCAATACGCTCACTGTAACAGCCCAGAGAGTTAGCCATTTGGGTATAATTCCCTGAAATATCTGTAACACGATACTTTTCAGTAGCGGCTGGATAATAGGGTAATTCTACTGCCATGCAAAAATTGTTGAATAGGATGGAAAGAATTGGAATCTGCTCTCTAGCTGCTGTTTCTAGATCTGTGCCGGTGAAGCCAATGGCTGCATCTCCCCATACATTGATACACAGTTTATCTGGTTGGGCTAATTTCGCACCCATGGCAAGTCCCAAACCATATCCAAGTTGGGTACTCTTTCCCCATCCGATATAGGAAAGTGGTGTAACAGATTCCCAGAAAGGAGATAACTGGTCTCGTGGACTACCAGAATCGTGAGTAATGATAGTATTAGGTAGATCGACCGTTTTCATTAAATCCCATATTACACGATAAGGCGAGAGCGGTTGCTCAGAGGAGTTAAGCTTAGGGTTCCATTGCTTTATCCAATCTGATTTTATACGTTGGATTTCTCCTGATATTTTTTGTGATCTGCCCCGACTAACTCCTTGCAAACGTTCTTTAATTTCAGATACCAGTGCTTCTAGGACTAATCGAGCATCTCCCAAGAGAGCGTGTTCTACTAAAACATTCTTATTAATGTCTTCAGAATCTAGCGTTGCATGGATTATTTTTTTTTCAGGAGGAATCTTAAGACCAAATGGTGTAGCACTAAAGCTACACCCAATACCCAAGACTAAGTCGGAATTCCGAAGAAACTTATCTACCATAAGGGTAGTGGTTCTTCCTCCAGAACCTAGAGATAAAGGGTGTTTTTCGGGAAACGCGCTCTTTCCACCTAAACTTGTGGTTACTGGTGCCTCAAGTAATTCTGCTAGTTCCTTTAAAGCTTGCCATCCTTTGGCGTAGTGGACACCCTGTCCAGCATAGATCAGAGGACGTTCCGCTTTCAGTAATAATTCGACAGCTTTTGAAATAGATTGGGAATCAGGTCCTGACTTCAGTTGTGGTGCGGATCGGTAGGTAAAAGAGTTGGGAAACTCTTCTTCCAGGAGATCAGATGGGAATTCTACCAATGCAGGTCGAGGTCGCCCATTTTTTACTTGAGTAAAAGCACGACAAAGAGTTTCCGGAACAGATGCTGGATTAATTACTTGCTCACAAAATTTAGTAATGTGTTTGTAATTGAGTGCAGAACTAAAATTAGGAGGAACAGCAGCTAAAGACCTAGGAAAACCCATAGGCAAAACAACTATAGGTACTGATTCAGCGTAGGCCTGAGCCACTCCACCAAAAGCATTCTCCGAGCCAGGACCGTTTTGCATGCAAAATACTCCAATTTTATCCCCAGAGTAAATTCTGCTAAAGGCATCTGCCATGTGAAGCCCTGTTCTTTCTTGTCGAACGATTATAGGACGAATATTAACCTTAGCTGCTGATTCGATCAGAGGATTGAGTGGATAAGCAAAGAGAATTTTGACTCCCTCCTTTTGCAAAATTTGGGCTACCACATCAGCAACTGTCATAAGGTTCTCCTTTTTATTAATAAATTTTAAATTGGCTAATTAATACTGAAGGTTTAGATGCTTTGATTTCAAGTTTAAAGAAAAAAGTTTCCTTCTTGTCTTCGGAACTTTTAAGATTTTCTTATTGGAACTAAGGAAAGAACTGTATCAATCCCTTGCCAACTTATGCAACTCAAGGTAAAAATTGAGTCAAACAATATGTGGTTAAGATAAGGACAAAAGTAACTGGTAATTGTTTTTTATTTTTCATGACCTATGTTGTTCCGTACCTCTTTCTGCAAACTAAAGTGTCTCTGTGGTAGTATTCCTATTAAGACAACATTTCAGGAGGTTTTGATCGATGAAATTAGGAACTTTTATGATGCCACTGCATCCTCCGGAGAAATCTCGGACTGAATGCTTTGAGGAAGACATCGAATATGTTCTTCGCTGTGAGGAGCTTGGTTTTACTGAAGCTTGGGTTGGACAACACCACACTTTAGCTTGGGAACCTATACCTGCCAATGACCTTTTCATTTCAAACGTTCTTCCACGTACAAAAAAAATTCGTTTGGGAACCGGTGTCTCAATTGTACCCCAACACCATCCAGTTAACATAGCTATCCGACTTGCCATGCTGGATCACTTGTCGCATGGACGACTTAATTGTGGTTTTGGTCAAGGTGGGGTGCCAACTGACTGGGAGCTACTTGATCTACCAGATCCAAAAACTCAAGGGTTGATGACGCTTGAGGGGATTGAAATGATACTAAAGCTCTGGCAAGCAAAGGCCCCTTTTGATTTCAAAGGCAATCACTGGCACATTAAAATTCAAAACCCCATTCCTCGGCTGGGAGTCGGGAGTATCCTACATCCTTATCAGAAACCTCATCCACCTATTGCAATGAGTGTTATAAAGGGTGATTCCCGTGCGGCTACCATGGCTGGTCAGAGAGGCTGGTTGCCTCTTAGTACCAATCTAGTTCCAATCTCCACGGTCGCTCAACATTGGCAGACATACTGTCAAGGAGCGGAACAAAGTGGTCTGGCAACTCCCAACCGTGATATCTGGCGGGTCTCTCGAAGCATTTATGTGGGTGAGTCCAAAGATGAGGCTTGGGATCATTTAATGGAAGGTAATGTAGCTCGTTCTTTTGAATACCTGTTTGCTTTACTAAAATCTGCTAAGATGATTCATCTGGCAAAACATGATCCCAATATACCTGATGAAGACGTAACCCCAGAGTATGCAATAAAACACCTTTGTATTTTTGGAAATGTAAAGGAGTGTAAAAGCCAGTTGGAGGATATTTGGGAAGCCACTGGTGGTTTTGGAACCTTGCTGATGGTTTCAAAGGACTGGGATGACAAAGAAAAGTGGAGGCGTTCAATGAGACTTCTAGCAGAGGAGGTTGTTCCTTCTCTACCATGTCTCTAACTAACTATCTAAGTATATAGTAGGATATATAAATTCCTTAAAGTATTGGAACTTGAACTGGAGATTTTTACGTCTCAATAATTCCAAAAACTGTTA
This sequence comes from uncultured Acidobacteriota bacterium, assembly GCA_964462735.1. Taxonomy (GTDB): domain Bacteria; phylum Acidobacteriota; class Terriglobia; order Versatilivoradales; family Versatilivoraceae; genus JAKUNG01. Next base: position 10,720 of record CAYWYX010000008.1, read on the forward strand.
CGGTCTTTTTACATAATTGAAGAAATTTGTGGAATCATCAGCTCTTAGTTGCCTTTCTGAAAATTCTCAGTATTCTGTTTATTCTTTCCAGTGGCTGGTTTATTTAAATCAATTTGATCTGTAAACCGAGATAGTTCTTCTGGATTCATTGAAAAGAAAAGTTGTAGGTTCGAAAGGAGGTTAATATCTAGTGCCACTCCGTTTCAAACCTTTAGCTCCTTGGATTATTAGATATCTTCGGTTCTTGAGGCGTTATATTTTTGGACGTCAAGATTATTCAAGTAAGATGTCTAAGGAACTCAACTTCTATCGAGCCTGTGAGAACGTTCATGATTTACCAGAGATTTTTCATTACTGGTCCAATAAGTACCTAGTTCCAAAATTCAAGCCATTTGGGTTCTCCAATCCTCAAGAATTCTTTTGTCTATACATGAAAAAGGCGTGTATAGAAGATGAAAATGTAGTATGCAGGTTTGTAAGTATAGGATCAGGGAATTGTGATAATGAGGTTGATTTAGTCAAACGGCTACTTGCTTCTGAGATGGATAACTTCACACTTGAATGTCTAGATATCAACTCAGAGATGCTAGAAAGAGGTAAGGTACTAGCTCAAAAACACGATGTTTTGAATTATATGAGGTTTTCCTTATCTGATATTAATTATTGGAAACCTAATCAAAAGTATCAGGTCGTCATTGTCAACCAAGCTTTGCACCACTTCGTGGAGTTAGAGATACTTTTCAAAAAGATTTACCAAGTACTGGATACTAAGGGATATTTCATAGCCGATGATATTATTGGGAGGAATGGGCACATGAGATGGCCCGAAGCCTATGGAATGCTTAGTGAACTTTGGAAGGAACTGCCTGAAAAATATAGATACAACCACCAATTAAAAAGGCTTGAGCTTAAGTATGAAAACTGGGATTGTTCAAAGGAAGGATTTGAGGGAATTCGTTCACAAGATATTCTTCCACTTTTAATAAAAGATTTTCATTTTGATTTCTTTATTGCTTTTGCCAACGTAATAGATGTTTTTGTTGATCGATGTTTTGGACACAACTTTAATCCTAATAATAAATGGGACTGTGATTTCATTGATAAGGTTCATGAAATTGATGAAAAGCATATTGAAGGTGGGATTTTAAAACCTACTCATATGATGGCGGCAATGACAAAAACTCAGTTTCAACCCGTGAAAATCTATAAGCATCTGTCTCCGGAATACTGTGTCCGATCCTCATGGTGAATCGGGGAATTGCAGGAGCAAAAAGGTTTAAAATTTTTATGCCGACAATCAAGATTCTACCTGATCAATTAACTGTCCAAGTGAAACCATATACTACTGTACTTAAGGCTGTATTCATGGTTGGTATCAATCTTCCCCAATTATGTGGCCGCAATAGCTCTTGCACGACTTGTCGTGTCCTACTCAGGGAGGGTAAACAGAATCTGTCACTACCTCTTTTACAGGAACAGGAGGTTCTTGCTGAATCTGGGATTAGTCAGACACACCGACTAGCCTGTCAGGCTAAGGTTATAGGAGATGTTGTTGTAGAGCGACCCACTTGAAGGTTTTTTGAAAAACATGGAATAATTTTTATCAAATGGGGTTTAAAGTGTCTAGTGCTAGGGAAAAGTTGGAGGTTGACATTCTTTTTGTTGGAGCGGGGCCAGCTTGTCTAAGTGGTGCCTTACACCTTAAGAATCTTCTTGAGAAACACAATCGAAGAGTCCCTTCGGCAGAAAAATTAAAAATTAGTATCGCTATTATTGAAAAGGGTAAAGACGTTGGTGCGCATATTCTTTCGGGAGCTGTTCTAGACCCAATTGCACTTCGAGAGTTGATCCCAGACTACGAACAAACAGACGTTCCCTTGGACTCTCCTGTTAGTGAAGATATGATCTATTACTTGACTGGTCAGAAACACTTTCGATTGCCTTTTATACCTCCTTCTATTAGTAATTACGGAAACTTCATTATTTCTCTTAATCGATTTGTTCAATGGTTAGGAAAGCGGGTCGAAGCAAATGGAATTGATCTATTTCTTGGTTTCTCTGGGACCAAGTTATTGTTTGAAGGAAATCATTTGATTGGGGTGAGAACTGGAGATAAGGGGATTGGTAGAGACAAAAAGCCCGGGCCATCTTATGAACCTGGTGTAGACATTCTGGCGAAAGCTGTTGTTTTAGGAGAAGGCGTCCATGGTTCACTTACCAAACAAGCCATAAAGCACTTTAATCTAGACCAGGGAAAATTTCCCCAAATTTATTCAATTGGAGTTAAAGAAGTATGGGATTTGCCGAGCACGTCTAATATTCCTGGCCAGGTTATTCATACTTTAGGATACCCCTTAAAGCATGAGGAGTTTGGAGGGGGCTTTATTTACAGCATGGAGCGAAGACTCTCTTTGGGTTTGGTAATTGGATTGAACTATAAAGATCCCTTTTTAGATCCTCATAAGGAGTTGCAGCGCCTTAAGACTCATCCTTTAATAGCCTCTCGTTTGAAGGGTGCAACACTAGCTCATTATGGAGCTAAAGCTCTTCCAGAAGGAGGCTATTATTCCTTACCTAAAAGCTATTTTAACGGAGGTTTAATTATTGGTGATTCCGGAGGCCTGGTTAATTCTATGCGACTCAAAGGAATCCACTTAGCTATGAAGTCAGGTATGCTGGCAGCGGAAACCCTTCTTCATAGTTTATTGGAACAAGATTTTTCAGAAAGGACTCTTGGACTATATTCATCTTTATTTGAGAGTAGTTGGGCAGCTCATGAGCTTTATAAGGTTCGTAATTTTCATCAGGGCTTTGAGAATGGTTTGCTAATGGGTATGCTGAACACAGGGCTCCAAATGTTAACTGGTGGAAGAGGCTGGAAAGATCCGCTGGGTCATTATCAGGGTCATGTTAAAATGCGCAAACTTTCTCAGTACCCTAATAATAGGAGTGTTCGTGATGATTCGATCAAGAATGATGGAGAAAAAACTTTCGACAAAGTAACTAATGTTTATTTTTCTGGAACAAAACACGAAGAAAATCAACCATCACATTTGTTGATTGCTGATCCTAAGATTTGTCAAGAACGTTGTACTCAAGAATTTGGTAACCCTTGTCAGTATTTTTGTCCTGCAAATGTTTATGAAATTGTCTCTGATAATAATGATGGAAAAAAGGTACTTCATTTAAACCCTTCAAATTGTTTACACTGTAAAACTTGTGAAATTATGGATCCATATCAAATTATCACTTGGGTTCCTCCTGAAGGTGGAGGTGGTCCCAACTACATAAATTTATAATAACAGTGTAGTTAGAAAATTATCTCTGGTAATAACCCTCTAGAATGAATCCTTTACTCAATTAACATACAATCACCGTAGCTATAAAATCGGTAACCCTCATCAATAGCTTTCTGGTAAGCCTGGAGGACAAAATCTCGTCCAGCAAAGGCACATACCAACATTAGTAGTGTTGAACTGGGTAGGTGAAAATTGGTGATTAAGGCGTCAACGCAATTGAAAGAAAATCCTGGGAAAATGAATAAATCAGTTTCTCCTTTAAGAGAAGGCGAGAACTCCTGTTTACTAAAAACCGATTCCAACGTTCGAGTTACTGTAGTCCCTACGGCGATAATTCGTTGATGTTTGTTAAGTGCTGTCGTGATCAAGTGGGAGACCGAAGGTTTAATTTCAAAGGACTCTTTTCCTAAACGGTGATTCTCAACTTTTTGACTAGATATTGGACGAAAAGTTCCTGGACCAATGTGGAGAGTTACCTTACAAGAAGAAATTTGTTTTTCCTTGAGACGAAAGAAAATTTTTGGGGTAAAGTGCAATCCTGCGGTTGGTGCAGCTACTGAGCCCCGTTTTTTGGCGTACACAGTTTGATATCGTGACCAATCAAGATTTTCAATGGGGCGATTGATATAGGGTGGTAGGGGAATTTGACCCAGTTGGTCGATGATCGAGTGAAAGTCTCCTTGATACTTAAGTTGTATTTTTCGAAGTCCTTTTTCTCCTTTTTCCAAGACTGTTCCCTCTAGTTGACCTTCACCAAAAAGCAAACGATCTCCAATATGTATTTTTTTCCCTGGTTTGACAAGGGTTTCCCAGCAGGTGTTTTTAATGGGTTTTATTAAAAGTACCTCAATTGGAGTTTTGTCATAGGCTGTTCGGTTTGGCTGAACATGATTTACACCGATGCGTTTTCCAATTAGACGGGCGGGAAATACTTTAGTGTCATTAAGAACTACCAAATCTTTGGGTAAAAGAAGATCAGGAAGATCTGAGAATTGATGATGAGAAATCTGACCCGTGGCTCTAACAAGCCGAAGCAAACGTGCCTGATCTCTTTGCCTTGATGGATAAAAAGCAATTCTGTTTTTTGGAAGGTGAAAATAATAATCAGAAACTTGCACGCTATTTATTCCAGACGATCAAGCATAGATAGTTAGGGAGGTAATTTACCATAGGAAGTACTCATCTAAAGTAGACATTCATTTAAAGGGGGAGAAGTTGGAGTTTTTTTGGTGGAATAAGGCTTGGGTGAAGTCTGGTTTTCTGTCGATCCTTTAGAGATGATGGATATAAGTTGCTTGGTAGATCCATTAAAATAGCATTCAATTAAATCTCTGACTGCTTGCTGACGGGATGTTTCAAAAGAATAGTTAGGGTAATACACATGAGCCCTACCCTGTTTGTGTCGACCAACGAAGCCTTTTTGAGCAAGACGGTCCATAATGGTTAGTATGGTTGTGTAAGCCAAGGGATTAGTCGGTCTGAGGATTCCCTGAATTTCACGGACGGTCTTCGCCCTTTCAAACCACAATGCTTTCATACACTGCAATTCAAGAGAAGTAAGCCGTTTCGGACGAGTTCTAATATTTGAATTGGAAGAAGGAGGAATTGGATTCTTTTCAAATTTAGTTTTGAAAGGAGATTTAGTCATTTAAGTTGTGAACTCTTAAATAAAGGTCTTCCAAACATTGAATTGTAGGGGGTCCAATTTTCATCGATGCCCTCATCGTTTCCAATAAGGGAAAGCATTGAGGCTAATTTGCTGTCTAGGTTATCTAAACAATGAAGTAACAAAGCTTCAGGAAACATTGGTAGTTTTGGGCTACCAAATTCATACTCTCCGTGATGAGATACAATAAGGTGTTGGACAAGAGTTTTGAGTTGAAGAGGAAACTCTTGAATCTCACTAATCTTCTGGTTTACAAGATCCAGTTCTATAATCATGTGACCAAGTAATTGGCCCTTGGTAGAGTAGTTAAAATTACGATTATATTCTAATTCTTCTATCTTACCGATGTCATGAATGATGGCTCCAGTCATTAAAAGATCAAGGTTAACTTCCGGGTAATGTTGGGCCGTTAATTTACAGAGTTTACAGAGTGAAAGTGTGTGTTCAAGAAGACCTCCTAACCATGCATGGTGAAGGGATTTCGCAGCAGGCGCTTCCTTAAACCTAACTGCAAATTCTGAATCGTTTAGAAGGTTTACTAGAAGTTGATTCAAGTAGCTATTTTCTACACTCTTGGCCAGAGAATACAACTCACTGAACATAGCATCTATATTTTTAGAAGTCTTAGGAAAGTAGTCACCGAATTCTATCTCGGTCTCTTGGCATCGTCGTAGACGGTGAATAGTTAGCTGTTTCTTATTGCGGTATACTTGAACTAATCCTTTAATCTTGACAAAATCATCCTTGGAAAATGTAGATTCAACGTTTTCTACATTTTCCCACATTTTCGCATCTAAGTTGCCACTCTTATCACCTAGAATCAATGAAAGATAGGGCTCCCCACTTTTTTTAGAACGTAATTCCTTAACTTTAACTAGAAAAGTTGTGGTAACTACCTGATTAGCTTCAAGACCACTTGCGTAGAAATCTTTCATGAATTTTCTCGAGAGAGGTCATAATTTAATATTACCTTAAAGAAAACCGTTCTAATCATAAGAAATTAACTCAAGGAGTGCAAGTTAAGTGGGTCTGTTTAAAAATTATTGATTGCACTAGTCTTTTTAAATGTGGAGGCTCAACTAATAGAAATTTAGAGATTAATAATTCTTCCCTTTACCTCACCGGGAAAAAGAATCTAAAAATCCAATTGTCCTTGGTAAATTGAAACGTTTTGGTCCAGCACTACCAGGATTAAAATAAAGAATGTTATTGATCTGTTTCAGGAAAGGTATGTGACTGTGACCAAACACAACTACCTGAGGGTTAATTTCATTGATACTTTTCAAGACATCTTTCGACAGACTATGGGGATTACCTAAAATATGAATCAGTAGAATAGTTGTATTGAATAATTGGATGTACCTTTGTGGTAGAAACTTTCTTAGCGATCTGTCCTTGTCGACATTACCCCTAACTGCAATGACGGGAGCTATAAGTTCTAATTTATTTCTTACCTCTAGGCTTCCAAAGTCACCTGCGTGTAAAATATGGTCAACTTGAGAGAATAATTTCGGTATTTTGGGATCGAACCAACCATGAGTGTCAGCAATAATCCCAACAATGGATGGATTGCACATTAGTTAAAACCAGAAGGTACTATGGTATACTTATAGGGCTTAATTTTCTGTTAAGTAGAATTTTCTAGTTGCCTGCCCACTTATCAAATAATATAACGAATTTGGCGCATGAAGACAGAAAAAATTTCTGAACTAACGATCAAGCGTCTTTCTATTTACCTAAGGTGTCTCAAGGAACTAGCTGACTCTAGGGTTGTTACTACCTCATCCCAAACACTGGCTGAACAATTTCAATTAAATTCTGCCCAAATCCGGAAGGATTTAACCTATTTCGGACAGTTTGGGGAAAGAGGTGTTGGCTATAATGTTGAAGAACTTCGGACTCATTTAACTAAAATATTAGGCTTAGAAACTCAGCACAGAATTGGCATTGTAGGAGCTGGTCGGCTTGGCATGGCTTTGGCTAGTTATGTAGGATTCGATCCCAACTGTTTCAAAGTTGTTGCACTATTTGACAAAGATAATTCCTGTTTAGGCATGGATCTTAGAAGTGGGGTTCATGTCCATCACATAAAGGATCTTAAAGAGATTATCATTCAAAAGGAAATAGTCATTGGAGTAGTTGCAGTACCAGAATCTGATGCCCAAGAAGTAGTTGATCAATTAACTGAGGCTGGGATTACCGCAATTCTTAATTTTGCTCCGGTACGTCTCAACACAGAGAATGGAATTAAGTTAAAGACGATGGATTTGGCAAAATCTTTTGAAAGCCTTTCTTACTATCTTTCCAATGAAGCAACTGGTGATAAAGAATCTACGGTTACAATTTCAGGATTTGAAGAAAAATAGAAATACTGCTCTGACGAAAGTGCTCCTAATTAGAGATTCTTAAATCGTTCCTTTCGGTCAAGTGAGTTTATAGTTAAGGTTCCCTTGGGAAGTTCTGGATAAAAGCTCATTGATGCGTTTAGCAAAAATTGTTAAGATTTTAGTTCCTTCCAAATCAGGTTAAATCAAAAAATTTGGGTTACACCTTAGGTGTTTATGATCAAAACAGTAAGCCAACATCGAAAAGATATTGTTGAAATTGGAAAACGAATTTATCAATTGGGTCACGTTGCAGCATTCGATGGCAACATCAGTGTGCGACTGGAGAACGGAAATATATTGTGTACCCCAACAGCTATGAGTAAGGGATTTATGACTGAAGATGATCTTGTAATTGTTGATTCTCAGGGTAGGACGATCGAAGGGAAACGAAAAGTTTCTTCGGAGATTGGTATGCATCTTTTGATATACCAGTTGCGGCGAGATGTTGACGGAATTGTGCATGCTCATCCGCCGTGTGCAACAGGGTATGCTGCGGCTGGAGTACCTTTGCAGAAAGCTATTCTCGCTGAAGTTGTTTTGGTATTAGGTTGTGTTCCATTAACTCGGTATGGTACGACTGGAACGTCTGAACTTACGGATGCTATTCGAGAGTATGTTCCTGGTCATGATGCGCTACTTTTAGCTAATCATGGAGTGGTTACATATGGAAGTGACCTTTTTCTTGCCCATGCTAAAATGGAAACGGTTGAACACTTTGCCCGTATTAGTTTAACAACAAAAATTCTTGGAAGTGAGAAAATTTTAAGTAATGATGATGTTGATAAGTTGATAATAGCTAGAGAAAGATATGGCATCAAAGGATCCTTGAGCGTGGATGAAGGGTGTCCAACTACTAAGGATGTAGAGACTGAGTCTGGGATAACGTTGACCAAGAGGGAGCTGGTCGATATGATCCAGTTAGCAGTTGCTGAATTAAGAAGCAAAGCTTGATGGTGTTCAGAATCTTATTTATTTTTAGAAGACGAATAGGACTTATGATAATTGGGTTGGAAGAAGGAATGTTTCGGTTGATTACTATGGAAAGGACAGGAAGATGGGTGAAGCTTTAGGAATGATTGAGACAAAGGGTCTAGTAGCAATGATAGAGGCTTCGGATGCTATGGTAAAAGCAGCTAAAGTGACACTGGTAGGATGGGAGAAAATAGGTTCTGGTTATGTTACTTCCATTGTACGGGGTGATGTAGCTGCTGTTAAAGCTGCTACAGACGCTGGTGCTGCAGCAGCGCGCCGTGTTGGTGAGTTGGTTAGTGTCCATGTAATTCCAAGACCACATTCTAATCTAGAAGATGTCCTCCCGATTGGTAAGGCTGGGAATTGACTTGATTGATGAGAGGATCATCGGATTAGAGTCTTAGTTATAGAGTTTAAACTGGGAGTTTGATACCGAGGAATAGTTATGCTCTTAGGTAGGGTTGTTGGAACAGTAGTTGCGACACACAAGGATCCCCGATTAGAGGGTAAAAAGTTGCTTGTTGTGCGGATTATTGACCCTGAAGGTCGTGACCAAGGTGGTTACGCTATTGCAGTAGATACTGTTAGTGCAGGCTTCAAAGAAAAGGTGCTGTTGGTTTCAGGAAGTTCTGCTCGTATGGCAGGTGAATGTAAAGATTGTCCAGTGGACACAGCAATTGTAGGTATCATTGATAGTATTGAAATGGATCCTTAAGGCAAATGAGGAGTATATGCAATTAGGACGTGTTGTTGGCCAGGTGGTTGCTACTCAAAAGGATGATACTCTGCAGGGAAAAACAATGCTGGTGATTCAGCCATTGGATAAAAATGGGGGTGATTATGGCAGGACGGTAGTTGCTGTCGATGGTGTAGGTGCCGGTGTTGGAGAGAGAGTTTACTGCTGCCGAGGCAAGGAAGCTTCTTTAGTTTGGTATCCTGACCAAGTCGTTCCTACAGAATGTTCTATTGTTGGTATTGTTGATAAAGTCTATGTTGAATAATTATGTTGATAGGAAAAGTAGTAGGAGAGGTAGTTGCCTCTCAAAAACATCTGTCTCATAAGGGTCAAAAGATTCTTTATGTCCAGATTCTTAATTTGGATGGTACCGAGCGAGGAGTACCTTATCTGGTTGTAGATGCTGTAGAGGCAGGAGTGGGTGATCAAGTACTCGTAACGCAGGAAGGTTGGTCGGCTATGACATCTGTAGGAAAACCATATTCTCCTATAGATATGGCCGCAGTTGGAATTATCGACCAAATAACAATGATGTAGCAAAGATCTATTTTTTACAATCCTATGATTGCTCAACTATCGGGCAAGCTCATCTACAAACAGCCCAATCGAGTCGTTGTCGACGTTAATGGTGTAGGCTACGAAGTAAATGTGCCTCTATCTACCTTTTACGAACTAGGAGAGGTAGATTCTGAACTCAAGTTAAGTATACATACACACGTCCGTGAAGATGCTATCCTGCTTTTTGGATTTAAAACTCTAAAAGAAAAATCAATTTTTGAATATCTCACCTCTGTCTCTGGTGTTGGTCCAAAACTTGCGATTACGATTCTTTCTGGTATGACTGTTGATGAGTTAGTTCCTGCAATTCGTGAAAGCAATCTTGCGCGTTTGTCTTCAATTCCTGGAGTAGGGAAAAAAACCGCTGAACGTTTGGTGGTGGAGCTTAGAGATAAATTGGCCAAGGTTGAAATTAATTCTGGAAAATCCAAAAGTTTTGCTCTGCCTCCTCACCAAGAGGATGTTGTCTCAGCCCTTATTAATTTAGGGTATTCTAAGTCATCTGCTGAGGGAGCTGTTCAAAAAGCTGATAAAGATTCTAATGGCGAGATCGTTTTTGAAGACCTTTTGAAAAAATCCTTGCAAGCACTTTCTCGGTAAGTATCTTAAAGAGTAAGTTTTTAATTTTGTCACTGTAAAAGTGGGCATTTGCAAATTTTTACTCCACTAGCAATCTTTTCATCAATAAAAAGTCAGATATTAAAATTCCCCTAAATAACACTTTTTCTGCCGAGTCTTCAAATAGATTAGAGATCCACATAATATAGTTTTTGAATTGGTAACCTTGGTTGGATACTTTCTAATCTTTATGCTAACGTAAGTTCTGGTTTTACTGTAGATACGACGATTCAGGGAATTTATGGACAAAGAGCGAATTATTTCAGGTCTTCCCTACGAGGAAGAACAAAATATTGAACTGAACTTACGTCCTAAACGGTTACAGGAGTACATTGGACAAAGTCAAGTTAAACAGAATCTTGAAATTGCTGTAGAGGCGGCCAGATCACGTGGAGATGCCTTAGATCATGTATTACTTTTTGGCCCACCGGGTTTAGGAAAAACTACTTTAGCTGGTGTTATCGCCAATGAGTTAGGTTCTAATTTTAAGACTACATCAGGCCCTGTAATTCAAATAAAAGGGGACCTGACTGCAATACTGACTAATTTGCAAGAAAATGATGTTTTATTCATTGATGAGATCCACCGTCTCTTGCCTCACATTGAAGAGATTCTTTATCCAGCTTTGGAGGACTTTAAGTTAGACTTGATAATTGGTCAGGGGCCTAGTGCTCGAAGTGTAGCTCTTTCTCTGCCCCAATTTACTTTGGTTGGAGCGACTACTCGTGCTGGCTTAATTTCCTCTCCGTTACGATCCCGTTTTGGCCTTGTTCACCGACTGGATTATTATACAGAAGAAGAGCTAGGTGTAATTTTAAAGCGCTCGGCCGAGATTCTTGATATTCAAATTGATCAAGATGGCACTAAGGAAATTGCACAGCGGTCAAGGGGAACACCGCGTGTAGCAAATCGATTACTAAGACGTGTGAGGGACTATGCGCAGGTAAAGGCCAATGGTGTAATTAATCAGGAAGTGGCTTGTAAAAGCCTGGCTATGTTAGCTATTGATGAGATTGGTTTTGATGAAAATGATAAGAAACTGATAAAAACCATTATTGAGAAATTTTCTGGTGGGCCTGTTGGTGTTGCAACACTCGCAGCAGCTATCAGTGAAGAAGTTGATGCGATTGAAGACATTTATGAGCCTTATTTGATTCAGCGAGGATTCCTTCACCGTACTCCTCGAGGTAGGATTGCCACAAAATTAGCCTATGAACATTTTGGTCTGAGTTCAGGGCCTGGTCAACTTAACTTACTGTGATGAAAACTTTTAATGTTTGATTCTAACTCTCTCAATAAAATAGGGTTTTCACAATCGGTCCTATGTCTTGGATCTAACCTAGGTGATAAACGGTTTCAGTTAAAACAAGCTATGGAATTATTGGAATCGGATGAAGTAAAAGTTATTCACTCTTCTTCGATTTATTTAACAGAACCTGTTGATTACCCAAATCAAGACTGGTTTTTTAATCAGGTGTTAGTTGTTAAAACTCAACTTCCCCCTCACTGTCTTCTGACTCATTGTTTACAAATTGAGAAAAGTTTTGGTAGTGAACATAGATTACCTAAAGGACCTCGTGTTATTGATCTAGACATTTTACTTTATGAAAATCAAATAGTAACTGATCAAAAATTGACTATCCCCCATCCTAAATTTCACTTAAGAAGGTTTGCCTTAACTCCAGCGGCTGAGATAGCCGGGGGAATATTCCACCCTGTTCTTGGCAAGTCGATCAGCAACCTGTTAAGTCATTGTAAAGACAGGGCTGAGGTTGTCCAAGTTATCTAAATCTGTTATGCTATAGTCAACGCGTGGATCCCATTTTGGACCAAGACGTTAAGAATAAATATAAACACTAATTGCTGTATCTGGAACATCTTAAATTATAAGGAGCGTATCAAATGAGCGCTACCCCCCTAAGTCAGTTCGATAAAATAACCATTCCTTATATTCTAAGTCGAAAGAATAAAAATAAGACTGACAATATAGTTTGCCTTACAGCCTACGATTGCCCCATAGCTCAAATTCTCGATGAAGCAGGGGTAGATGTTGTTCTTGTGGGAGATTCTGTAGCTACAACCCGTTTAGGGTATAACTCAACAATCCCTTTGACTGTCGATGAAACACTAATTCATCTTAGAGCTGTTCGTCGAGGAATTCGGAGAGCCTTATTGGTAACCGACCTACCCTACGGTTCATATCATCTCAATAATAAAACAGCGGTAAAGACAGCTCTGGTGTTTATTAAAGAAGGAGCTGAGGCAATAAAGATAGAAGGTGGGCAGAAACGAAAAAGTTTGGTTAAGCGTTTAGTCAAAGCAGAAATTCCAGTGATGGGGCATGTTGGTTTAACTCCGCAATCCTATAATGTAATGGGTGGTTATCGGGTTCAAGGTAAGAATCTTGAATCAGCGGAAGCTGTTAGAACGGACGCTTTGACTTTACAGGATGCTGGGGTTTTTTCTGTTGTTCTTGAAGGAATTCCAGAGAATTTGGCATCTGCCATTACGGAAGAACTAGAAATCCCCACCATTGGAATTGGAGCTGGAAGATACTGTGATGGACAAATACTTGTTTCCGACGATATATTTGGTTTGACGCCCAAACACAAACCAAAATTTGTGCGTCAGTATCTAGATCTTAGGCAGCTTCTTTCCCAAGCCACACGTCAATTTATTTTAGACTGCAACAATGGAAACTTCCCAAATCAAAATGAAACTTATTTCCCAACTGAGTTTGGCCGTTTAGAAGAGGTCATTAAACATTAGAAATGGAAATCATTCGGTCAATTGAGGCCTTTAAGGTTTTTAGAAGAGGCTGGCCACCGAGTAACACTGTAGATTTGTGTTTTGTTCCAACTATGGGAGCTCTCCACGCTGGTCACCTTAGCCTGGTTGAGAAGGCAAAAAAATTATCTCAGTACGTGGTAGTCTCTATTTTTGTTAATCCCACACAGTTTGGACAGGGTGAAGATTATGAAGAGTATCCTCGTCAGATGAAAAAAGACCTAGATCAGCTCAAAAAATTTGGAGTTGGAGCAGTTTTTATCCCCTCTGATAACCAGATGTATCCTTTAGGATATCGGACAAATATTTTGGTAGAAAAATGGGAACGAAGGCTTTGTGGCCATAGTCGTCCTAATCATTTTAGAGGTGTGACTACAGTGGTTCTAAAGTTCTTTAATATAGTGCGTCCAACCGTGGCGTTTTTTGGACAGAAGGATGCTCAACAGGCAATTCTGATTAAACGGATGACTGAGGACCTAAATCTTGACATTGAAATTTTTATGTGTCCAATCATTAGAGAAAAAGATGGCCTAGCTATTAGTTCCCGAAACCGATACCTATCAGTCCAAGAAAGACAAGCAGCTGTCGTTTTGTTTCGAACTTTGAATTGGGCTACCCAGCAGGTGGATCGAGGGGAAAGGAAAGTTAAAGTTCTTGTTAATGAAATGCAAAAAAAAATTAGAGCTGAGTCTCTTGGCCATCTTGACTATATATCTATTGTGGATCCAAATGATCTTAAACCTATTCGGAGGTTAAATCGAACTGCCTTGTTAGCTTTGGCGGTATTTATTGGAAAAACACGTTTGATTGATAATACGATTCTGCTACCAGAAAAAAGTTCTTCTATTTCTAAGGAATCCGTTTTGTGATTAGTTATATTCTATGGAAAAAATTGTCCTTCAAAAACCTGGATCCTTAGTACTGGAAACTGGTCCTGAACCAGAGCTCAGTGCCGGACATGCGCTAGTTCGTATTCACAGAGTGGGAGTTTGTGGTACCGATTTACATGCCTTTTTGGGGAAACAGCCTTATTTTAAGTATCCAAGGGTATTGGGTCATGAACTAGGCGTTGAAATTATTGCAATTTCTGATGATGGAAAAAATCTTAGACCTGGAATGTTATGTGCTGTAGAGCCATATATAAACTGTTGCAGTTGTATTGCTTGTCGTCACGGTCGAACCAACTGTTGTAAAGACCTGCAAGTACTAGGTGTTCACACTGATGGTGGGATGTGTGAACAATTAAAGGTCCCAGTTGACAAACTCCATTTTTCTGAACAGTTGTCCCTAGATCAACTAGCAATGGTAGAACCGCTTAGTATAGGAGCACATGCTGTAAAAAGGGCTCAGCTCAAACCTGATGAGACTGCTTTAATAATTGGACTTGGGCCAATAGGTCTTGCTGTTGTGCAATTTGCCAAGTTGCGAGGTGCAAAGGTAATAGCTCTTGACGTCAGACTAGACAGGTTAGAATTTGCTGACAAATCCCTTGGAGTTGAATCAACAATTTTGGGTGGAACTAGTTCTGAGGTTAAGATGAAGACCATTAACAGGGGAGAAGGGCCCAATGTGGTTTTCGATGCTACTGGGAATCCATCTTCAATGAATAAGTCAATAGAGTTGGTTGCCCCAGGAGGACGATTGATTTTTGTTGGACTTCATCAAGAAGAAGTATGTTTCAAAGATGATGAATTTCACCGAAGAGAATTAACACTACTAGCAAGTCGAAATTCTACTGCCTCTGATTTTCTTCATGTTATTTCTCTAATGGAAAAAGGACTTATCCAAATTAATCCCTGGATTACTTATAAAGTTCCCTATGCAGAGGTAATCGATAAGTTTTCTTCTTGGGTGTCCCGAAGGAAGGGGTTTCTTAAAGCAATGATAAAATGGTGATCATTCGAAATACTTATCGATTTTATTTGGATATCTAAATTAACTTTTAGTTTTTTGTTTGTAAGAATCGGTTTTTCAGTTAAAACCCCGCAATTTCCGATAGTTTTGGCCATAACTAATTTTTCCTAAAACGACTGGATGATTGGCCCCAGTTACAGATGGAACATTATTAGCGTTTATCTCAAATGTTTCATTGGCCAAAATAGCAAATCCTATAGCTTCTTTAGCATCTGACGGAATTTCAAGGTCATCGGTAGTCATAATTTCAAGATGTGGTAAGAGATTTTTAAGG
This sequence comes from uncultured Acidobacteriota bacterium, assembly GCA_964462735.1. Taxonomy (GTDB): domain Bacteria; phylum Acidobacteriota; class Terriglobia; order Versatilivoradales; family Versatilivoraceae; genus JAKUNG01. The sequence goes on from CAYWYX010000008.1 coordinate 25,931, forward strand.
CGTTGAATCAGATAAGTGTTATGGACACCTCCTCCTGATATAATGAGTTGATTTAGTTCAAAAGGATGGTCTGAATAGCTAAAAATAGCATCAACTACAGTTCGGACAGTAACTTCAGTAGCAGTGCAAATTATGTCTTTTTCTTGAGCTAGTTCTGCCATTGCAAGGAGTTTTTTGGTGTAACATTGACCAAATTGTTCGCGGCCAGCGGATTTGGGTGGCTTTTTCTTAAAAAAAGGATCGGAAAGTAAGGTTTCAAGGACAGGAACAATGATCTTTCCTGAAGAGGCTTGTAGTCCTTGCTCATCGAATTGTTTTCTTCCTTGGCTAAAGTGACGAGCTAGATCGTCAATTACCATGTTTCCAGGACCAGTGTCAAAAGCTCTAATCTGACTGGACTGACACTTGGGTGGTAAAATAGTAAGATTCGCAATACCTCCAAGATTAAGTAGAACCCTTCCTAAGATGGGATCTCGGAAGAGCACAAAATCAACATAAGGAATTAGGGGAGCACCAGTGCCTCCTGCAGCCAAATCTCGCGGACGAAAATCAGAAACTACTGTTACTCCAGTTTGTTCTACCAAGATAGCTGCTTCCCCGATTTGTAAGCTGGATGAAACAGTGTGACCCCAAAGTTTTCGAGGTTCTGATTGATGAAAAATTGTCTGACCGTGAGATCCAATTAGATCGATTTGATTAACGGGCAGTTGACACTCCGAACAAAGTTTGAGAACTGCTTGTGAAAAAAGCTGGCCCAACAAAACATTAAGATTACTAATTATTCCAGAGGAAACGGGTTGGCCAGACGAAACTTTTAGAAGGATCTTACGAATTTCGTCAGGGAAGGGATTGGAAGTGAAATGCTTAAAATTGACAATGGTCTGACTCCCAAATCCTGAAATCTCTACGAGTGCGGCATCTACTCCATCTAGGGAGGTTCCCGACATTAGGCCAATGACAAGCTTCGAATTTTTCATATGGCTGAATTGTTAGATCTCAATTTATTGAACGGATTATAATTTTTTTTTAATTTGATCAAGAAATTCAAGTGCTTTTAAAGGAGTTAGTTGATCCAGATTTATCTCTTGAATTTCTTTTAAGATCTTTTGATTGCTATCAGTTGATGAATTGCGTTCCTGACAATCATTTGTTTTTTGTTGATAGCTAGAATTTGATTGTTTGGCAACTTCACGGTCTGACTTTTCTTGTTCAAACAAAATTTCACGGGCTCTCTGTATCACAAGTTGGGGTAGACCAGCTAACCTAGCAACTTCTATACCATAGCTCTTATTGGCACTTCCTGGTTCAACACGTTTTAGGAATACAATTTCCTTTCCTGCTTCCTGAACGCTGACATGATAGTTTTTCACACCTGATAAAAGTTTCGTAAGGCCAGTTAGTTCATGATAGTGAGTAGCAAACAGTGTTTTAGTTTTGTTCTGTCTATGTAAATATTCCACTACTGACCAAGCAATAGATAATCCATCAAAGGTGGCAGTTCCTCTACCAATTTCATCTAAGATGACCAGGCTTTTTGGGGTGGCTGAATTAAGAATTACGGCTGTTTCTATCATTTCGACCATGAATGTTGATCTTCCTCTTGTAAGGTTGTCACTGGCCCCAATTCGAGTAAATATTCGATCTATAATAGGTAGTTTAGCACTTTGAGCTGGGACAAAGGATCCCATTTGAGCCATAATTGAGAAAAGTGCGACTTGTCGTAGGTAGGTTGATTTTCCTCCCATGTTGGGACCAGTGATAATAAGAATTTGGTCAGTTGTGTTATTTAAATAGAGATCATTGGCAATAAATCCTCCTGTAGGCATCTGATCCCCCTGCCGTTCTACAACTGGATGTCGACCGTCTTTAATAATTAGTTCCTCACCCTTATGTAAATTTGGTTGAACATAACCAAATTGATGTGCAACTTCGGCTAATGTAATGAGGCAATCCAATTGGGCTAATGCTTTTGCCGTTTTACGAATACGTTGGCATTCTTGACCAATGATAGACCTTAGTTCACAGAAGAGGTTGTATTCTAGTTCTAATATTTTCTCTTCTGAACCTAACACTCGACGTTCATGTTCTTTGAGTTCTGAGGTGGTAAAACGCTCTGATCCTACTAGTGTTTGCTTACGTTCGTAATCATTAGGGACAAACTTTAAGTTGGAATTTGATACTTCTAAATAATAGCCAAAAATATGATTAAATTTTACTTTTAGATTAGAAATTCCTGTTCTGGACCGTTCCGTTGCTTCTAATTCAGCAATGATTTTTTTCCCAGAATGACTATCAGACCTTAAGGTATCTAGTTCTGAATGAAACCCTTCACGAATTAGTTTCCCCTCTGTTAAAAGAACTGGAGGATTTTCGACCAATGCTTTTTTAATTTGATCCGTAACATCAGTGAGTGGGTCACAGTTTTGATTTAACTTACTTAGACGACTTCCTATTAAAGGCTTTAAAAAAGATTTAATGGAAGGAACTTGATCAAGGGAATTACTGAGGGCAATTAAATCTCGGGCATTTGCACTTGATACGCTCACTTTAGTAGCGAGTCGTTCTACATCGTAGATTGCTTTGAGTCGGTCTTGTAATTCTTTTCTCAGGATGAGGTCCTCCTTAAGACTTGCAACTCCCTCTAATCGGCAATTAATTTCATCCAAGTCAGTTTCCGGTCTTAGAAGCCAGTCTTTTAGTAGTCGACCACCCATACCTGTTGAGGTTTGATCCAGGCATTTCAAAAGAGTGGCCTGGGAAGAACCATCAAAAAGTGATTCAACCAGCTCTAAGTTCCTGACAGTTGACTGATCAAGCATTAGTGAATTTTTAACTTCGTAATAGCGTAGACGATCAAGGTGCTGAAGAGCTCCACCTTGGGTTTCCTTAAGGTAATGCAAAGCTCCCCCAGCTGCAGAAATTGCTAACTCTCGTCCTTGGCAGCCAAATCCATCTAAGCTAAATACTTGTAAATGATTTGTTAGAAGTCGTTCTGCATAATCTGATGCGAAAGTCCATTTATCTACGATGGTTTTAAGCACAGGAAGATTTTCGGCCCAGTAGGGTTTTTCTTGACTTGTAGTTGAATCCCAAATTAATTCCTTAGGACGCAATCGTTCCAACTCCGTTTGTAGCATTTCATACCGAGATTTGTTTCTAAACTCTGTTAACCGAAAATCGCCAGTAGAAACATCGACAGAAGCTAACCCAATACCTTGTTTGTTTAGATAGACTGCTGTTAAAAAATTATTTTCTCTAGGTTCCAGTAGACTTCCATCAGTCAGAGTACCTGGTGTGACAACACGTGTGACTTCTCTCTTGACCAATTTTTTTGCTGTTTTGGGATTCTCAACTTGGTCACAAATAGCAACTCGATAACCTTTTCGAATTAATTTTGCAATGTAGGTATCAGCACTGTGATGAGGAATTCCACACATGGGAATTGAGATTCCCTTTTCCTTGTTACGAGAAGTTAAGGTTATTTCTAGTTCTCGGGCGGCTAAAACAGCATCTTCAAAGAACATTTCATAGAAATCACCTAGTCGAAAGAACAAGATGGCTTTTGGAAATGACTTTTTGATTTGATGATACTGTGCCATCATCGGGGTGGAGGGTTGCATTGAGAGGTTCCTTGATGTGCATCCAAAATTAAAGCCATATGGCAGGAGAATCAAGAGGAAAAATTACTAATTAAGTTGAATTGGCTTTTTGACAAAAAAAGTTTTTTTCTAATCAAGCCGACAAATTATATAACCTGGCTGTAGGGGTGTCAATTAACCGTATAGCTTGTCAAAATTCTATTGTATTTTGAAGTCTTTTTAAATTCTAAAATAGAGCTAACTTATGAAAGTTTTATGTGTTGATACTTCAAGTACTGCTGGTAGTGTTGTGTTAGCAGAGGATTCAAATATTTTGGGAGAAGTTAACTTAAATTCTTCTCTAACGCACACATCTCGATTGCTGACCAGTATCCAGCATATCCTCAATCATGTTGGTCTAACACTCAACTCTATTGATGGGTTTAGTGTAATTTGTGGACCAGGATCTTTTACAGGAGTTCGTATAGGGCTAGCAACAGTGAAAGGTTTGGCTGAGATATTGTCCAAGCCGATTTTAGCTGTTACAACTTTTGAGGCTTGGGCCCAGAAAGCTCTTAAGTGGCGGGGTACTGTGGTTCCTTTAATTGATGCGCGTCGTAATGAAGTCTACGCAAGAGTTTTTGAACGGAATGACAATTGTTTGATTCAACGCAAACCAGATTGGGTTGGTAGCCCAGAAAAGTTTCTGCAAACCCTAGATTCAAAAAGTATACTTTTTTTGGGTGACGGAGCAGAAAAATATGATGAACTTATTCGTTCTGAAGGTTCGTCTAGTTGGGAAATTGCAGAAACAGATTTTTATCTCGGCCGATCGTTGGTATCTATTGTTAATTCAAAGGGATATTCTCAGAAATGGTCTCAACCTGAAGAAATATTGCCTTATTATTTACGGAAGTCAGATGCTGAAATGAACTGGAGTGGCTAATGGAGGTTAATGTTCGTTTTATGTTAGAGTCTGACATACCTCAGGTTATAGCAATTGAAAACTGCTGGGATTACTTGAGTAAGTGGGGTAAAGAAGGGTATGTCAAGGTTCTACAAAACTCCTACATTTATTACTCATTAGTTGCAGAAACTAGGCGTCATTCTAAATTGCCAAGCTCAGTATCAGGTACGAAAATCATTGGTTTGGCCGTTTTAGCTTTTTTATTTGACCATGGAGATCTTTGTAATCTAGTTGTGTCCCCGAAATATCTAGGAAAGGGAATAGGGCAGGAACTTCTAAGTAAGTGCTTAGAGATTGCTAAACAAGGTAATTTGAATCGAATCCTTTTAGAAGTTCGTCATTCTAACCATCGTGCAGTTCGATTTTATCAACGCAATGATTTTAGGATTTCTGCTAATAGAAAGAACTATTACTCTCAGCCTTCCGAAGATGCTTGGGTAATGGAACGATCAATTCTAAGCCCAAGATTACAGGGATAGTAGAGGGGTTTAAAATAGATGTTTAACTGGATAATTCAGCTTTTTCCCAGAAATGTAATTTCAGCTGGAACCCTAAAATCAAGATCACTAGAAAAGCAGAAAGCAAGCAATAATCACAAAAAGCTTGTAGAACAAATATTTGAATGTAAAGCAAATAAAGTGTTATCAAGAAAGCTAATGCACTGGCAGCTAGGGTTATTTTAAAAGCTTTCCTAAAGCCTGATAAGCTAAAGATACTATTTGAGGCAATCGAAAGGTAAAACAATAACCCTATCCAACTAATGGAAACATTTCCTAGATGAGAATATGGGCTACTTAAAACCTCATCACAACCAAGAGTTAGTCCACATGGAATAAGTGTGTCACTGAGACTGGTGAGGCCAATATAGGCTGAATCAATTACTCCTACGAACGAAGCAACCACTAAGAGCCAGAGAATGATTGTTTCCTTACTCATTGTATGGACTGGATTCCTTCTAGGATTAGGTTTTCAAATTCGGCGTCATCTCGGGCATTACGGAGTGGTTTTCCATTTAGGAAAAAAGCAGGAACCGACTGAACTTGGGCAATTTGGCCTTCCATAACATCACGGTAGATTTTTTCTTTAATTTTAGAATCCCATATATCGCGTTTAAATCGGGCTAGATCAAGTCCAAGTTCACTAGCATACTTTAAAAAAATAGTGTGAGCATCTGGTACTTGGGCCCACCTATTTTGCCGTTCAAAAAGTAGGTCGTGCATTTCCCAAAACTTGAATTGTTGTCCTGCCGCTTCTGCAGCTTGAGCAGCGATCATAGCATTTCGATGGATTCTCTGCATGGGGTACTGTTTAAAAACTACCTTTAATCGAGAACCATATTGCGCAGTAATTTTTGAAATTCTTAGTTGAGCTGCTGCACAAGCACCACATTGGAAATCACCAAATTCAACTAAAACTGCTTTGGCCGCTCCATTTCCCTTTGTCCAACCATTGGTACTGAGAACAGAAGCAATATTAGAGGAGTTATTTATAGATGAAGTTTGGTTTCCAACTCCTCCAGGTTTGCTGTACTTTAGATACAATGCAACACCAACAGCTGACACCACAAAGAATATTATAAGAAAAACTGGAGTCAGTATAGACGGTGATTTCTTTTTTGATCTCTTACGGTCCCTTGACCGATTCCCTGTAGGAGAGGTGTTTTTTGGCATGGCCATATATCCTTAGTCGAAGAGATTCTTAAAAAAGTGAAATGAAGGGTTTAGCCCACTGAGACCTTGTTAAAAAGATTTGGACCTATAATGTTTAATTAGCATTAGATTGTAACGGAAATATCATCTTCTGTGCCAAGCACCATATCGGGACCAGTAGATATAATTCTAATACTACCTATATCTTTTATTTGAACGATAAATTCTTGTCCCCAACTGTCGTATCGAATTAACGTGTTTAGGTACTGAGGGAAAAGAATATCTGTCAGGGTAATAATACTAATGGTCTTTTTTATTTTGGGATAAAATCCGTTTGTATTCTCAAAATGTTTAATACTTGTAACTAATCGATGTAAATCCTTCTGGGTTTGTTCACCTCTAGTTATATTAAGTGCGTGGAGGAAGATTTTGACATTGATCCAGTTTCTGTGTCCAAGTCGGATTGCCTCTATTTCCCACTGATTTGACGACTTTTTCGACAACTGAAAGGCCATTTTAAAATTGACTTCAGCTACTGCCTGCTTACTTCCAGCTTGTGAAAGTTTTTGAATTTCTAATTCTTTGCCGTTAAACTGAACTAGTCCCAATTCCTGAATTTTTTTTCGGGCGATTTTGTTACTTAGCTTATGAGAAGACCCACAAGAAACTAGAAGAAAAATCAGAACCATCAGAAAAAAAAATCGTAAAGTATACATCTAAGGTTCATCCTAAGACCCTGTAGGCTACGGTGTCAAGTGCCTTGCGTCGTTAGCTATAATTGTTTTTATTTGCGTCCCATTGATTTGAGTTAGAGCCCTAACTGAAATCGATGGAACTAATTACTCAAACCAGTTTTCACTAAAAATTTTCCGCTCTTAGGAGTTGAACTTCAACCGCACCATTGATTCGCTGACAAATATCGAGGGCTGATTGAACCAGGGGTCGGCAGTCCTGTGGAATTTTCTCGAGTTTTGTAAGCAAGGAAAAACTAATGTCGTCAGTTACCTTCAGAAGCTTTTTTAATAGTTTCTTGGAATTTTTAGAATTAGCGTCTTCTTTGGAAACCAATATATCTGCTTGGTTAAGGGCCAAGTGATAACCTTTTAGGTATTTGAGTGCTGGGTCCTCATCACATTTTTTAGCAAGAGCTTCAAATTTCTTGAGCCGATTAGAAACAATATCCAGATAGATTTTGAGTTTCTTTCTAGGTTTGGTAGCTTTAATTAGTGCGTCCTGTTCCTTATTGGAAAACTTTTCAGGAGAAAGGTTTTTTTGTGAATACAGAGGAAAATTGAAGTAGTGAGTCACTAGGATTGAGAGCCCGAGAACTAAGAAAAAATAACTTTGCCATAGGGGCGATTTCGAAGAGGATGTTTTTATCAAGGGAATTACCTTTCACTCATCTCGATATATGGATCTGGATGGACTGGTCCAGTATATTCGGCTCTAGGGCGTATCAGGCGGTTGTTATTAAGCTGCTCTATGATGTGAGCAGTCCACCCAGACATTCTACTGATAGCAAAGATTGGTGTAAATAAATCTACTTCGATCTTTAGGTTGTGATATACGGTAGCAGAGTAAAAATCAACATTTGCATTAAGATTCTTCTCTTCTTTTACAAGTTGTTCAATTACGCGAGACATTTCATACCATTTAGTATTTCCTGAACTTGCACAAAGATCCCTAGACATTCGTCTAAGATGCGTGGCTCGGGGATCTTCGGTTTGATAAACTCTATGGCCGAATCCACTAATCTTTACTTTTCTGGCTAGAGCATCCTTAATATATGGAGTTGCTTTTTCTATTTCTCCTATTTCGTTCAACATGCGCATGACTTCTTGATTAGCGCCACCATGAAGAGGTCCTTTAAGAGTACCTATGGCTGAGGTAATAGCAGAGTGTATATCGGTCAAGGTTGCAATTGTTACTCTTGCTGCAAAGGTTGATGCGTTAAATTCATGATCAGCGTGAAGAATTAGAGCAACATCAAGGGCTTTTTCTGCTGTTTCGTCTGGCTTATCTCCTGTCAGCATATAGACAAAATTAGCTGCATGAGAAAGAGTTGGATCCGGGGTGATTGGATTTAGCCCTTTCCGAGCACGGTCGGCTGTAGCTACAATAGAAGCAACCTGTCCTGTTAGACGATAAGTCTTTCTCAAATTAGCCTCAGGATCATTAGCAGCTGAATCAGGGTCGTATAGGGAAAGGGCTGATACAGCAGTTCTCAGCACTTCCATGGGTGGTGAATCACTAGGAAAACTCTTTATCAGTTCAATGACAGGTTCTGGTAAAGATCTACTGTGAGCCATTTTCTCTCTTATGTTGGCTAGCTCTTTTGCTTTGGGTAAGGTGCCAAACCATAATAAGTAACATACCTCTTCAAAATTAGATTTTTCAGCAAGATCGTGGATGTCAATGCCACGATATGACAAAATGCCCTTTTGACCATCTATATAACAAATTGAAGAAGATGCCACGACGACATCTTGTAACCCTGCTTTAGAACTAACCATTAATGACTCCCTTTATGTCAACAACAAGATCTTTTAGTTAGGAAATTAGTAGATCTCCTATTCATTTATTAGAAACAACATTGAAAAGAAAGGCTTATTCTAAACCAAAGGTTCTTTTTGAGGAAAGAGGATTTATTTTATGGATCTGGGAAAAAAGAGAAATATTTATTATTTCTTAAAAACTAATTTTAAAGTGTCCTTGGCTTTTTGTTAAAGAAAGTTTCCCCAAAGTTAAGCGTATCTAATTCTTAAAATAGGAGTTATCGATATCAACAGAGTATACTTGAAACGTGCCGTTTTCATAATTGTTGATACTTATCAATATGGAAGATGTAATAGCATAATATTGGTAAGTACATTTTTAAAATAAGTAATCCAAATGAAATAATAAACCCTAGAAGCACTTTATATTCTTTATTTTTCAAGTATCTTCCAAGTTGAAAGGTATTAATAATTTTATTAGATGGCCATTTGCTGGGGATAAAAAATGGCACACTTTTTTTATAGTTTTCATACTCTTGGTTAAATAATTTTTTTAGGTGTTTCTCCTCTGCCTTCATAACTGGAATATACAAACAGGAAAAAAATGTGACAAAAAATATCAGGATCAAGATATTTGAACCTGCTAAAGAAAAACCTAAGCCAATTACAAAGGTTCCAAGGTAAAGAGGGTGCCGGCTTAGGGTATAAGGACCACCAATCGCCAGTTGGTTATCTTTGTGAATGTTACCAGTTGCCCAAGCTCTAAAAAGTATCCCAAAGAAAGCTAGTGCAAGGCCAAAAGGTAGTGTAGGCCAGGTAGGTTTTGCCATGTAGAAATAAAGACCTGCTAGAAAAAATCCCATTGGGATGCGAATTCGAGAAAGAATAGATACCATTTGTAATCACCTTAATGGAGTTTTAAGTGTCCAATTGTTCATTTTTAAGACGTTTCACAACCGCTTCAAATACTTCATCTACAGTGATTAGTGTCATACACTGACATTGGTATTTTTCACAAGTTCTTTTATAACATGGTCCACAAGGAACTGACTGAAAAACGCTTATGTCAGATGGATTAAAAGGTCCATTTCTAAGGGGATTAGTTGGCCCGTAGATTCCTACTACGGGGGTTTCGCAAGCTGTAGCTAAGTGTAATGGACCTGTATCTCCACCTATAAATAAACGGGAACGTTGCACAAGGGCTATAAACTGTGGGATGGTAGTAGGAAAACACAGGAGTGGTTCTCCAGTAGAAGCTGATCGGACTTCTTCAATGAGGTTTTTTTCTCCAGGTCCCCATGTAAAAACGGTTGGAATACCGATCAAGTTCTTGATTTTGTTGTGCAGTAATCCATAGTTTTTGGCTGGCCATTTCTTAGTTATCCATCCTCCTCCTGGATTTAGAATGATGAAATCTTCTAGCTGGTATTGTTCCAGTAGTTCATTAACATAGACCTTATCTTTTTCTAAGACCTTAAACTCAACTGGTTTAGATAACGAAAATGAAGCTTCTTGGCTACGAACTAGTTCCTGATTAATTTCAATTATGTGAAGAAGATTTTTTTCTGGTAGTACCTTACTAGTATAGAAAATACGACAACTGGGTTCTTTCAAGTAATTTTTGTGAAAGCCAACTAGATTTTGTGCGCCGGCAAGAAATCCGAAGAAGGCAGATTTCCATAATCCTTGAAAGTCGAAAGCCACATCGTATTTCCTATTTCTAAGTTTTGTCAGACAACTCCAAAATTCCTTGTATGATTTCCAGTGCCAAAGGGAACGTCGCCATTTTTGGGTATCGATTTCAATTACCTGGTTCAAGTAGGGATAGCATTTTAGAACTACACTGGACTTTTTCTCAACTAACCAATCAATTTCGGCCTTGGGGAAAGATTGTCTTAGGGTTGCTACTGCAGAAAGTGTGTGGACAACGTCTCCAATAGAACCAAGTTTAATGATCAAGATACGATTCATTGAACCTCTGGGTTATTTATTTGAATCTGATGAGGTATTTTTGTCTATTTTCATTGATTGTTGCAAGAGGTTACGAGTTGAGTGGTTTTTGGGGTCGCCGACAATAGCCACCCTCCCACCATAGCTTTTAACAATTTCTCGTTCAGGAACAGTTTGCTCGGTGTAATCGGTTCCTTTACAATGGATTTGTGGTTGAAGTGAAAGTAGTACTTGTTCTACATTAAGTTCGTTAAAAACAACTACGTAGTCTATACAAGTTAAGGCAGCAAGAATTTCTGTACGTTCGTTGACGGGCATTAATGGTCGTGAAATCCCTTTGAGCTTTTTTACTGAAGCATCTCCATTAACCGCGACTACAAGGTAGTTACCAAGAGCTCGAGCAGCTTTAAGATAACGAATATGACCAACATGAAGCCAATCAAAACAACCATTTGCCAAGACAATAGTCTGTCCATTCTGCTGAAGGTTTTGGACTAAAGCCTTCAGATTTTTCAATGTTTTGATCTTGGGGTTGACCATAATTAAAACTTATCCCGATCAATAGCGTCCATCAATTCTTGACGGCTAACTGTAGCCGTACCATGTTTCATTACTACTAGACCACCTGCATAATTTGAAAGATAAGCAGCTTCTTCAAAACTAGCCCCTACTGCTAGGGCAAGTGTAAAAACAGCTATGACGGTATCTCCTGCTCCTGTAACGTCAGCAACCTCATCTGATCCAAAGATTGAGATATTTAAAGAAGGGTTTTTTCTCGTAAAGAGGACCATTCCGTCACGGCCTCGAGTAATAAGTACCGCCTCAGATCTCAAACGTTTCAAGAGCGTTTTTCCTGCCTTTTGAAGATGCCCCAAATCATTACCAATTTTGTATCCAAGCAATTCCTCTACCTCAGGTTCATTAGGGGTAGAAGCTGTTAGGCCAGAAAACTTTAAGAGGTTATGCCTGGAGTCTATGGTAATTGGGAAACCTTTTAGAAGCTTAGAAATCCTTGTTACCAGTTCTGGGTCTACATAACCAAAGCCATAATCAGAAATAATCATTGCTCGAGACTTTTTCGAAAGAGAATGAAGTTTGGCCCAAAGTTTATTTTTTGATTCTTCGGTATGTTTAAAAGGTTTAGATCTATCCAAACGCAGTACTTGCTGTCGTGATGAATGCACTGAACCAGTGACAAAACGAGTCTTGGTCGGAGTACAATAACCTTTGACCAAAATTGTAGAAGAAAGGGGAAGTTTAAAACCCCGAAATTGTCGTTTTATTTCTTTTCCTGCCACATCAGTTCCTAGTATTCCAATAGGAATAGGGTATGCACCTAACTTTCGTAAGTTATTGACAGTGTTTGCTGCACCTCCAGGGAGGATTTGTGATTCTTTATACTCGAGAATGAGGATTGGTGCTTCTCGAGAGACTCTAGAAAATTCTCCAAAAATATATTCATCAGCCAAGAAATCGCCGTAAACAGCTATGGGGCAGTTTAAGAAAAGGTCAATGATGTTTTTTAATCGATTTTTGGTAATTGGTTGGGAAGGCATAAATATTAAGTGTCAGAAGGGTTTTCTGTTTCAAGATCCTAGGTCTTTTAATAAAAATATAGTAGCGTTTAGAAGATTTTTCACAATCCAATCCGGCTGTATTTTTCAATATGCTTCGAAGGTGTTCATATTCTCCATGGCCATAGCCTGACAATACAAAAATTGACCGAGCTCCAGAGTCATTTACTAGTTGAAATCACTATAACGATCTCCGATTATGAAAGATTTTGCAATGTCGATACCAAATTCATTAACTCTCCTTAACAGTATTCTAGGTTTTGGTTTACGGCAGTTATAAATTTTCCTATAGGGTACTTGACCAATTGAGGAATAGTGCGGGCAATAGTAAATAGCATCGAAATACGCTCTAA
>CAYWYX010000008.1:38596-44745 GCA_964462735.1 uncultured Acidobacteriota bacterium
GCAATTTTGGACACCTATTTCTTCCTAGAAAAATCTAAAGTTAGAATTATACGTAAAGAAAGTAGCCTGTAAGAAACTTTATACTGACTTTTGATTTCTAAAGTTCCAAGTTTAATTAAACTCTAAATTGTGGTGATACAACTTTTAAAGAAAGATCTGTTCTATTTTAATTGGTTTTTTGAAGTATCTTTATTGCTTTTTGGTAGACTTCCTCACCAGTAATTTGTGTCATACAATGGTGATCGATGGGACATTCCCGCAGGAGACAAGGGCTGCATTCAACTTTTTTATTCAAAACGACTGCTAAAGGATTAAGAGGTCCGGTGGTTTTTTCATTAGTTGAACCAAAAAGAGCTAGTGTTGGGACTTGAAGCGCTGACGCCAGATGCATTGGACCCGAATCATTGGTGATTAAAAGCTGGCAAGAAGATATCAATGCCATCAAGTGGCTAAGGCTGGTTCTCCCTGATAAAATCACTGGACGGTATTTCATATTCTGGCATATTTCATTTGCAATGGTTAATTCAGAACTAGAACCGAAAATTACTATCTCTGCATTTTGTTCTTCAATTAATCTGTCTAGGACTTCGCCGTACCGGTTAGTTAACCACCGCTTAGCCGATCCAAAAGAAGCACCGGGATTGATTCCCACTAATTTCCCATTAAAAGAAATTCCTTCGTCATGTAGTATCTGGTGTGCTTTTTTTAGAATATCTTTTTTCAGGGGAAGGCAATGGTTGTAAATTTTTTGAATCTTGACTAGGTTTTTCGACATTTCTAGTCCAACTCGTTTTTTTCTAAAGAGTTGGTCAACTAGGTCCCAGTAGTAGAAGATTTGGTGTAGTTTAGTAATACTTTTATCTACTGGAACCCCGTGGGTGAGCAACCATCCTCGGCCATCTCTCTTGTATCCGGCTCTAATAGGAATTCTAGCCAATCTAGCTAACAGTGCTGCTTCAAAAGCGTTTTGTAAAAGGAGAGCTGCATCAAACTTTCTTTTAGCGATAGTTCTAACTAGGCGAAGACGTCCTGTAATTCCAGCATGTTTTCCATCTCGGTCGTAAATTAAAATGTCATCCACCCAGGGACTAATCTTGTAGATGTCACTAACCCATGGTAAAACCAGTGCAGTAATTTTTGTGGTTGGAAAAACTTTTCGAATCTCTCTGAGCGCAGGAATAACCATTACCGAATCTCCAACCCAGTTGGTCCCTCGGATCAGCAAGCGTCGAATATTTTCCTCTTCAACAACTATAGTCATTTAAGATTTGTTTTCATTGTCTGAGAAAGCATTTTTGATAAGCCAGTACCATTAAATTGAAAATCCACCTTGACAGTAACGACCCGTAAGCGATTTAGAGCGTTTTCTGGAAGATTTTCAGCATCCTTTTCTGTCGTAATTACTGTATTAATTTTTAGTTCCTGACATTGTTTCTGAATCTCGGCTAAGTCGCTAGGAGTGTAACGATGGTGATCACGGAAGCAAATTGTCTTAATAACATCGACTTGATATTTTCTTAGTAATTCAAAAAATTGATTTGGATTTGCAATTCCAGCGAAGGCCAAGGCACGAAGCCCAGTTAAAGGGAAACTCAACAATGTTCCTTGACTATTTTTCTCTGAGGCAGATTCCAAAGACTGCGTTGCTAAGAAACAAGGAATATCGGATTTGAGTAATTGAAACTGATCAATTAGTGGCTGGTAGTTAACGTTGTTTTGGGTTCTTGTTAAAATTACTGCGTCGGCACGTTTCAATTCCTGTACAGGTTCCCGTAAGAAACCAGCAGGAAAAAGACATCCACTACCAAAGGGATCAGTTACATCAATCAACAACAAATTTAGGTTTCGAAATAATTTTCGATGCTGAAAACCATCGTCCAGTAAATGAATATTAGCTGAACTCCATTTTTCAACCCATCTTCCTGCTTTGACTCGGTCTTTACTTATAGTAACTAGAGCACCCGGGAGGTTTTTTGCTATGACAAGAGCCTCATCTCCTGCAACTAGAGAATTAGTTTTTAAATCCTTTCCGTCGGAAACTAGAAGAGGGTTTCCTCCATAATTCCCCTTGTACCCGCGAAGCAACACTGAAACAGTGTATCCTGATTGCTGCAGGATCTTTCCAATTTTAATAACAGCAGGTGTTTTCCCTGTTCCTCCTAATGTAAGGTTACCTATACTGATGACTGGATTCTGAAGTCGGTGAATCTTTAACCAACCCTTATCAAATAATCTATTTCGGATACTAACTACTACTGTATATCCTTTTGAAATTACTAGTAAGAATTTTCTTATTAGTGGGGACACTTTCATAGAATTCCGTCGATCTTTGAATAATTCACCTTGTTCCTAAACAAGTTTAGAATGATTTGCATGACTAACAAACAAAGTATGTTCAATGTGATCCAAGAGTTTATTACTACTGCCTTGGTGAGTTTGAATAATGTTATAACCATTTTCACCTAATTTTTTTCGATGAGTTGGATTATGGTATAAATTAATTAATTGTTCTTGTAACTCAACTTGATTGCGGACCATTAAACCTGCTTTGGCATTAATAAAGTGGCGGGACATGTCACGGAAGTTATTCATATACGGCCCAAAAAGAACTGGTTTTTTGAAAATGGCAGGTTCTAGGAGGTTGTGTCCTCCCCAGGGTACTAAACTGCCACCGATAAAAACTAAGTCAGCGAGAGCATATAGAACAGGAAGTTCTCCTAAGGTATCGAGAAGAATCACTTCGACTGGCGTTTCTATATCAGTTAAATGCATTGGTAGTAGTGTGGACCGTTTTAGATAATGGAATGAAAGATTTTTCAGTAATTGTTCAATTTCTTTACAGCGTTTAGGATGCCGAGGTGCTAAAAGTAGTTTGACGGTTGGAGATTGTTTTTGTAGCGACCTGAAGGCTTGTAAGACGAAGATTTCTTCATTTTTTCGGGTACTACCAGCTACAAATAAGAATGAACGTGAACCGGGATTTATTAAGGATTGAAAATATTCTATTTTTTCAGTCAGGTGATTTGGTGGTGATATATCATATTTAAGATTTCCACTCACTTTGACTTTATTAGCAGGTGTTCCGAGAAGTATGAGTCGTTTTCGGTCAAGATCATCCTGTACAAAACAGAAGTTAAAATGAACCAGTGCCCAACGAAACAACCAGCGAAATTTCCAATATCGCTGAAAGGATCGGTCAGAAATACGACCATTGGCTAAGTAAACTGCAACTCCTTGGCAGTGACATTCATGTAAAAAGTTTGGCCAAATTTCTGTTTCCAGAATAAGGACAAGACTAGGACGTACCTGTTTAAGTGTTTGACGAACCGAAAATTTCCAGTCCAAGGGGAAATAAAAGATGTCATCTAAATCAGTACAGTTTTGGCGGGCAAGAAGCTGGCCACTTGAAGAGGTAGTAGACAAAAAGACTGGCCGATTTGGCCATCTCTGACGAACCTTTTTTATTAGAGGCAAAGCAGATAGAACTTCTCCTGCAGAAACCGCATGAATCCAGATTCCTCCAGATGGTCGTAACCGTATTTGGCTCGGTAGGATACCTAGGCGTTCAATAAAACTTGAACAATATTTCCGATGGCACAGGACCTGAAACAAAAAATAAGGCAGTGCAATGAGAAAAGCCAGAGTGAAGCCTAAGCTATAGAATCGTTGCATCAAAGCTTTTGAACTTGAACTCCGGATAAAATAAACTAAGAAATGTTATAACATGGAACAATTTAGTTTAGATATGATATCTGAATAATATGCAAAGGTACTATAAATTGTTCCCATAAGTATTTGAATTATAGCTATTGCTTTAAAGCTTTCCAAGGCAAAAAATTTTGTTAGCTTTAACTTGTCACGTATAAACTCGTTGGGTTCAAGAATCTAAAATGACTGATTAAATAAGGAAATGTAAAGAGACAAAAATAGTAATGAAAAAACTGTCAATTCGTGATCTTGATCTTGAAGGGAAAAGAGTGTTTATTCGGGTGGATTTTAATGTTCCACTCAATAAAGATGGGGGGATTCAAAATGATACCCGGATTAGGTTGAGCCTACCAACTATTCAATATGCTTTATCCAGAGGAGCTAAAGTAATTTTGGCTTCTCATTTGGGGAGGCCTGGTGGAAAAACCAATCCTAGCATGAGTTTAAGACCAGTTTCTATTGCCATCAATTCGGCTATTGAATGTCCGGTTAAAATGGCCGAGAGTTGTATCGGATCAGAGGTCGTTTCCCAAAGTCGATTAATGAAAAGGGGAGAAGTTTTGTTGTTAGAAAACCTCCGATTTCACCCTGGGGAAGAGGCTAATGAAATAGGATTTGCTCAACAGTTAGCTAATCTTTGTGATCTCTATGTAAATGATGCTTTTGGTACTGTCCATCGAGCACATGCTTCAACGACTGGAATAATTCCTTTTGTTGGTCAAGGTGCTGTGGGTTTTCTAATGGAAAAGGAACTATTAAATTTGGGGTATGCTATTACCAATCCAAAACGGCCCTATGTTGCCATTCTTGGTGGTTCTAAAATTTCTGGGAAAATCGAGATCATTGAAAGATTGATTGAATTAGTTGATGTTATTTTAATTGGTGGCGGTATGGCATATACTTTTTTAAAAGCAAAGGGCTTGGAAGTTGGTAGGTCGTTGGTTGAATCCGACAAAGTCACTTTTGCTCGGAATCTTTTGAAGAAAAGTGGGGAACAGGGAACTCTTATGGTATTACCGGTTGACCATTTAGTAGTAGAAAATCTAAAACCAGGTGCAAGAAATAGATCAACTCTTGTTGAGAAAACGCCAGAAGAATGGATCGGAGTTGACATTGGTCCGAGTACTTGCAAAAATTTTAAACAGAAGATTTCTAGTGCAAAAACCATTTTTTGGAATGGTCCGTTGGGAATTTTTGAAATAGTTGATTTTTCTCAAGGCACTTTAAATATTGCTAAGGCAGTCTCTGAGAGTCAGGCAATGACCATTGTAGGTGGGGGTGACTCTATTGCTGCTTTGAGCAAAGCTGGAGTGACTGAAAAGATCAGCCATGTTTCAACAGGTGGTGGTGCATCTCTTGAATTTTTGAGCGGCAAGAAGCTTCCTGGTTTAGATGCACTAAGCTCCAAATAATTTAAAAGTTTTTTCAGTTTTAAATTTCTGGATTCAGATTAATGAGACAACCCGTTATTGCAGGTAACTGGAAGATGTACAAAACAATCAGGGAGAGTGTGGATTTTATTGAACAACTGAAGCCATTAATTAAACTTGCTGATTGCGATATAGTAGTTTCTCCTCCCTTTACTTCATTATCAGCTGCTTCAAAGGCAGCTTTAGATACACGAATTAAAATTGGAGCGCAAGATCTATATTGGGAAAATATAGGCGCTTTTACTGGAGAGATTTCTCCCCAGATGGTTTTGGAAGCTGGATGTCAGTACGTTATCCTTGGGCATTCCGAAAGACGAGTTATTTTTGGTGAAACCAGTCAATCTGTCAATAAAAAGGCCTCTGCTGCTGTAGCAGCTGGACTTATACCTATAATTTGTTTAGGTGAACAAATAAAAGAAAGAAAGTCTGGAAAGACCCATGATGTTATTGGAATGCAGTTCCGGCAATCATTGGCTGGCTTGACACCTGAAACAGTTTCTCATATTATTTTGGCGTATGAACCCGTGTGGGCTATAGGTACTGGAATGACGGCGACTCCTCAAATCGCCCAAGAAGTTCATGCCTATTTGCGTGAATTGACTACAGAAATGTTCAACCCCTCTGTTTCTGATAATGTCCGTTTGTTGTATGGTGGCAGTGTTAAGCCAGAGAACATTAATAGTTTGATGGTGGAAAAGGATATTGACGGGGTACTCGTTGGTGGAGCTAGTCTAAAAGTAGAGTCTTTTGCTAAGATTATTAATTTTGAAATACCATGATTCTTTTATTAGAAATTATTCATGTAGTCGTCTGTGTATTGCTTATTCTGATTGTACTTCTACAGTCTGGGAAAAGTGCTGATTTGGCAGGTGCTTTTGGTGGGGGAGGTTCTCAAACTGCCTTTGGAGCCAGAGGAACGGCAACTTTTCTTTCTAAGTTAACCACTGGGGCCGCAATTATCTTCATGATTACTTCCTTTACTTTGTCACTCCTTATTTCTCAAGATAAAGG
>CAYWYX010000009.1:0-44710 GCA_964462735.1 uncultured Acidobacteriota bacterium
TTAAACAGAAATGAATAAATTCAGGGGCAAAACCTTATCATTGAACCTTGACGGTGCAATTTTTGAGTTAGAGTTGCATAGAGAACCTTGTAATGAAATTGGGCTGCTAACACTGAATGAACTTGAATTGTGTATTGAACAACTCAAAATATTTGCTCCCCAAGGTAGAGCTTTAATAATTCATAGCTCTCTAAAGAACGGATTTAGTGCAGGCGCAGATCTAAGAGAACTTTACTTTGGCCTTCAATCACGCACTAAGGTAGACAGCAATTATGAAGTACAAGATTTTTTAGAGCGTATTCACCAAGTGTTTAATATTATTGATGGATTACCGTTAGTAACAATAGCTGCAGTCCACGGTGTGGTTTTTGGAGGAGGATTTGAACTAGCACTTACTTGCGATATAATTGTTGCTGGCAGCAGTTCTCGATTCTGTTTTCCTGAACTCCGACTTGGCCTGATCCCCGGCTTTGGTGGAATTCCCAGACTCAAAAGAGATGTTGGAAATGCCCTTATCCGTGACCTCTTGCTAACTGGAAGGAGTATCAACGCTAATAAAGCTTTATCAGTAGGTTTAATAAGCCAAGTGGTAGCCCCAGAACAGGCTCTAAGAGTGGCCAAAGCAATAGCGTCACAATCTAGCAAATTCGATCAAGAAACTATTCGTAAAGCTAAACAATTTACAAAGGTAATTCCACAGAAAGATCTTGAAGAGGAGATTAAAATTTTTTGTTCACTGATCAGTCGTCCTGAAGTAAAGAATGCCTTGCATAAATTTGTGACAAGTAAAGAAAAACAGCCCTATCTACCATAACTAAAACTAATCGAGAAAAATTCTAGTTCAAAAATTTTTTTCCCTCGATTAGGCAAAAATATGTTGACTTGAGTGTAGGTATCGTAACATCTTTAAGTTTATTTCAGTATTTCAATATACTTTACCAATCGTTATTTGAGTATTTTTAATTTTTATAAGGGTAGTTTTTTATGTCAACTATTGAAGAAACACTGAAACAGCTACTTGAACTAACATCCAAGAAATTTCATATTCCATTTGATCAACTTAATCCTGAAGATGACTTTTTTGAAAAACTAGATATTAATAGTTTACAGGTTCTTGAATTACTGACTCAACTGGAAACCCATTTCCAGATTGAACTGCCAGATTACGAACTTCAAGAAATTAAAAACTTTGGCACGCTCGCTGAGCGCATTCATTCACGACTTTCATGAAGCCTTTTACTCCTGATCTATCTTCCTACTCTTCTCTAGGTGAAGCCCTTCGGACTGCTAACAACAAATGGGCTAATCATATAGCTTTAATTGAAGCTGACCGTGATCGAGAAAATCACCGTTTAACATATTCTGAATTTAATAGTATGGCACTTAAGTTAGCTAAGTCACTGCAATCCTCTGGATTTAAACCAGGGCAACGTGGTGCAATTCTAATGTCCAATCAGTCTAAATGGCTAGTTAGTGCCTATGCGATTTTTTACTGTGGGGGCATCCTTGTACCACTTGATTTCAAGCTTACACCTTCTGAACACCATGCCCTACTCAAACACGCTCAATCAACAGTTCTTATCACCGAATATCCTCTATGGATGGGCTTGAATCGTTCTATTGAAAATGAAGACCTCACAAGAATGACCATTGTTGTTACAGAAGCTCCAAACGGTGAAGATCTTAAAGGAGCCCAAAACTGGAAACGATATCTAGAAGATAAACTAACCCAACCCCCTCAATTTCAACCTCGTAATCGTGAAGATATTGCATGCATTGTCTATTCATCCGGAACAGGAGGAAATCCAAAAGGATGCCTCCTAACGCATGATAATTATCTCAGACAATGTCAGTCCCTTATGAGCTGGTACCCCTTTTGGCCTGGAATGCGTTATCTCAGTATTCTTCCGACTAACCATGCTATTGATTTTATGGTTGGATTTATTGGTCCTTTCATCTGTGGAGCAACCGTAGTTCACCTCCGAACCCTTCGACCAGAATATTTAAGAACAGCATTTCCTCAATATAAAATTGCTTATGTGAGTGTTGTTCCAATGATATTGAATGCGCTAGAAACAAATCTAAAAACCAAATTTTCTAAGCTATCTGCGTTTCAACACTGGATTCTTAAACGACTCATTGATATCAATCGTCTTCTTACATCCAACAAACCCAGACCTGCTCTCAGTAGAAAATTATTGCCAAAGATTCATGAAGCATTTGGCGGGCAGCTCCGAGCATTTATTACAGGTGGAGCTTTCGCTAATCCTACAACACTGCAATTTTTTTATGATTTAGGAATTCCAGTTGTTAATGGTTACGGTTTGACTGAATCTGGCACAGCTGTCACAGTTAATGATTTAAAACCTTTTCGCTCCGATACTGTAGGCAAAGCTCTTCCAGGAGTTACAATTGATATACTAGAACCCGATCAGGCTGGAATCGGGCAGATTGCTGTCAAAAGTCAAACTATAATGAAAGGTTATTTAAACGAACCACAGTTAACAGCACAAACTATCAAAAATGGGACTCTATTAACGGGAGACCTTGGATGGATTGACTCCTGTGGACATTTACATCTAGTTGGGCGGCTCAAAAATATGATTGTTACTTCTGGAGGAAAAAATATTTATCCAGAAGATATCGAAGCTAACTTCAATGATTTAGGAGTCAAAGAGTTTTGTATCTTTGCAGTTGATTATGTCTGGAAACGTCACTCACTTAAGCAGGAGAAGCTAATGATAGTTCTACGTCTAGAATCTAATCTTCCTTTTACTCCCCTCCTGCTAAAAGAAATCCGTAATCGAAATCTTCGTTTATTTGATTTTAGACGAGTCAGTAGTTACCTTATATGGCAACAAGATTTCCCTCGTACAGCCTCTTTAAAAATTAAACGTGATTTATTAGCAGAATCCATTGCAAGAAATTGTGGTCCGGAATTGTTAACCAACCTTTGATAGAAAAACTTAGAGTTTCAATTCCAATTTTTTGTCGACTATTCAAAAATAATGAAACCTTATTTAGCAATAATTAACCCAGCTGCTGGAGGAGGTCGTTGCGATAAACAAGCCGCACAAGTGCTACAAAATCTTAGGGACCAAGGTGTACCAATTGAGTCAATTAGAACAAAGGGAGAGGGACATGCCAGTGAACTGAGTCAAGAAGCCTACAACCAGGGGTTTCGGAGATTTATAGCAGTAGGAGGCGATGGAACAAGCTATGAAATAGTAAATGGACTCTTCCCTCGTGAAAAGGAAACCGATCCTATTTATTTGGGGTTTTTACCTCTTGGAACAGGTAACTCATTCTTAAGGGACTTTAGCTCGAAAGGTTTAGAAGCTTCCGTTGAAGCCTTAGTAAATAACCGCTCCCGGTCTTGTGATGTTATACGTTTTACCCATAAAAATGGTCTCCTACATTATATTAACTTGTGCAGTCTTGGTTTCACTGCAGAGGCAGGTGCCCTGACCAACCAAAAATTTAAGAAGTGGAGAGAGGCTGGCTATCTATTAGCCATTTTACTCTCATGGCTAAACCTGAATTATCCTACTTTTCCATTTCGTTTAAACCAGAACCAAACAATAGAGTACCAACCATGTATTTACCTTACCTTTTCAAACAGTCGCTTTACTGGAGGTAAACTTATGATTGCACCCCAGGCAAACATCTCTGATGGACTGATAGAAATTACTGGAGTTGGTACCATCAGCCGTTGGAATTTCTTAAAAACCTTTCCAAAGATCTTTACGGGAAAACACATGGATCATCCTCTAGTATGGCGCACTTCAGCGAGTCATGTTGAGTTCAAAATATCAGAATCAATATCGGTAATGATAGACGGGGAAATTCTATTTTGCCTACCCAAGACTCTTGATGTACTGCCAAATGCTCTTCAGGTAATGGTATAAATAGGGCTAGTATTGTTTTAGATCAAATTCTAAATTAATTTGATTTCTAGTAAGAAATTTGAACAAGCTAATTAACCTTGTTGATTACATTAGATCTCTATAAGAGAAGTGAATGAAGCGTTTTTATCTCATTATACGTTGTTTAATAATTTGGGTAATAAGTGGGCTACACTTTTTTACTGTGTGTACCTTCCTAGTTATTTTAGGCGTGTTTATAGACCCAAGAATTAATGATTGGCCTCAACGGATCTTCTGTAGAAATATTTTATGGCTGGCAGGAGTAGGGTTTAAGAAAAAATTGTCACCTGGATTTGATAATTCTCGGACTAGCATATTCATTTGTAATCACGTCAATATTTTTGATGCGTTTGTGGTTTATTGCGCTATTCCTCAATTTGTAAGAGGTTTAGAGTTAGCATCTCATTTTAAGATTCCTACCTATGGTTGGATGATGAAGCGTTTTGGAAACATACCTGTTACTAAGGGTGGTGGAACATCTCAATTCAAAAAACTCCTCACACAAGTAGACTCTCATCTTAAGGACAACATTAGTATTATTATTTTTGCAGAGGGGTCACGTACCCTAAACGGCCATTTAGGAAAATTTCACAAAGGAGCCTTCGCCATCGCTCAAAAACTAAAAGCTCCTATTGTTCCAATGAGCATTTGTGGTTCTTTTCAGTTCTGTCGAAAGGGAAGTTGGATGCTTAACCCTTCTAAAATAACAGTCCATATTCACGACACTATTGAAACTAAAGGTTTACAGAGCCAAGATGTACCTGCCTTGACAAAATTGGTACATAGCATAGTTTCTGAACCTATTGAGGAAAATATAAAACATTCTTGTTAAATAGACTGATGGTTTTTAATTTACCATCTACTCTTTAATGTAGTCTTGCTTATAGGCAATGATTTCACGCAAGGCTAAAGAGGGCAACATTATCATTTGGGCAGCCAAAAATCTTATTGGTTGTTTCTTAAAGAAAGCTAGTGTTGCATTCACAATGGATTTGGCAAGTCGCAATGTAGCCTGATTTGATACATTGTGTAACCAAGGATCTTCCCACTCTATGAATCCAAAACCTTTGGGTCCTAATGAAGTTTTAATCACAACTTTGTGAAAATATGATTCAGTTAAAAACTGATAGTTGTGTACCCAACCCTTACCGCTAGAACCTTCTACGCCGGCACCCCATGGCAACGAAGTAGCAAAGGCCAAACCTGGATAACAGTTAATCCCAACAATCCCATGTTTTAGATGACAAACTGTCTGATGAATCTTTTCGGAGTCTGGATCAGCTGTATATAGAGATACTCCTAGGTCTCCAAAAAGGCTTGGATGATTCATTATTCTAACTGCTTCATTGGCAAAATCATGATCTGGCAAACTCATAATTCCCACAACTGGTCCAAAAATTTCCTCTTGGAAAATTTTCATTTCAGTGGTTATTCCGGTTATAAGAGTAACAGGAAACTCCCGTCCCCTTGGCTCACATGGGCTAGGGTAAGCTGTAGCTCCAAATTGAATAGCATTATCTACTATTCGTTTAGCCTTCACTGTTGCCACTTCATCTATCAATAGTCTTTTAGGAGGGTTCTGGTCAGCCGAACATTTTAATCCCATTTCGGAAATTAGAGCCTTACTTAAAGTGATCCGACCTGATTCTGGAACTATAATCACCTGATAACTAACACAGTGTTGACCATTATTAGCCAATGCTCCATATGTTAATTGCCGAGCAGCATAACAAAGGAGTTTTTGATCCTTAATGACCTCGGGAAAAATAATAACAGGCGTTACCCCTCCCAGCTCACTAGTAAAAAATTTTGAACCAATAATTTTTCTTATGGCATCTGAAGTTTGTCTACTTCCGGTTAAGTGTATTCGATCAAATTCAGGTTGGGAAATGAGCCTAGAACCGACTTCTACTCCCCCTTCTACAAATGTTAGAGCTTTCATCAATATTAAAGGGGAAAAAATATTTTCTAGGTGTGGGAGTAAAAAATCAATTTTTTCAGAAAACTTAGCAACTACTCTATAGGGCCCATTACATAATAAATGGAGAATATCTAAAACCCCTATACTCACTGAATTAAAAGGTAAGAGACAAAGAGCTAGTCCACCAAAGGAATCTATTGCGATCTTATCTTGGCCAGCACCTAGAAGTAAATATCCTGAAAAACCAGGGAAAAATAACCTATCAAAATTATTGGAAGGCATCATGCCAACAGCCGGATGTTTGCCTAGTAATTTATTTGCTTTTGGAATTACTTTAGGTAGTTGTCCTAAAGGAATTTTTCTTCTATTGGGAGAATTTAGAAAAGTAGCTGTAGAAAGTAAGCCCCATACCGACGGAAAGATTACTTCAAACCAAACCGAGGTTGGCGTAACACCCATATGGGCTGCAGTATCAGATACAAGAACATCTCCTTCAATATAGAAACCTTCTGCAACCTGAAATAGAAGATCCGCTAATTCCCCCGACTTTGTTTGTGACCATGGAGTAGACTTTTCCTCTTCCAAAAGAGTTTTGAGTGCTTGCATAGTTGAAGGTTACACAGCATGGCGGAGGCGTGTGGGAATCGAACCCACCCATCCCGACAAAATCGCGATGCACAGGTTTTGAAGACCAGGAGAATCACCAGACCCTTTTCGCCTCCTTAAATGAATATAGCACAGATACATGATCAAATAGGTTCAAACATAGAAAAATTCTGTCATCAGACAGAAAATTCTATAAATCTTAAATAAAACTTTTTATTAGCTAGCGATTTCAAGGTTGATTTTACGAAAAATCCAGCCTACTCTCTAATTTAAAATCTAGGGAGAATTGTAAAAATGCCTGAGGAAATGGTCCTAGGAGTACCAAGACACCTATTGGAAAAGTTAGGTATTGGTCAGGGACTGCATTTTAATATAGAAGACTATCTTAGACAGTTACTTGACCCCAGCAATTCTATTTTTCGTCCGAGAGCTCAAGTGGAAAATGACCCTGATTTCAAACAACTCATTCCATATGTGTTAATTAAAAGAGGGAATGCTTGGCTACACTACGTTCGGGGTCAAGGTTCAGGAGAGAAGCGTCTAGTGAGTAGGGGTTCTATTGGTATAGGTGGTCACATTAATCCTGTAGATGGAAATCTTTTTGAATTGGGGCCGGCTATTTATGATGCTGCACTTCAACGTGAATTGTCTGAGGAAATTAAGATGGATGGCCTTTTTAAAACTAAAGCTGTAGCTTTAATTAATGATGATTCTACTTCAGTTGGGAAGATGCATCTTGGGATTGTGCACTTATGTTTTCTGGATAATTTGAATGTAACAAAACGAGAGAACTGTATTACTAATCTTCAATTTTTGACTGCTAATCAGATTGCGGCTTGCCGCAACGATTTAGAAAGCTGGTCTCAACTTTGCTTTGATCATCTCATCAATAACTAAATAAAAATATTACGGTATTTTAATTTCTCAAGAGCAAAACTTTGAATCCAAACTTTAATCAAAAATCTCGAGGGGTATTTTAAAAAAGTCAACGTTATTTAGTCCTCTATTTGGGGATAATAAGTCCCGTGTCAAAGTGAGTATATTAAAAATTTTATTCTTGAGAAAACTCAATATTATTCCCAAAACTCTTCTAAGCTTTTCTTTTGTGTGTTTGTGCTGGTTTTTATCTACAGATTGTAAACCTTCAAATCAGAGTCAGTTTCGTCCTGATTTAGAAGAAATTTATCACACAGTAGTAAACGAAGGTGAGGTTTGGTTTCGTAACACCCTTATTCAGCTTAGATTCGACCGAGAATTATATTGTGGAGTTTTTTTTAAAAGCCGTGGAAAGCTTCTTTCTCTATCCCATAACCCACCAGATCCTAATTTAGCAAAGCCAAGCCATTATATTGTTGTTCAAGAGGATGAAATCTTAGATTTTTTCATCGACTATCAAAACATTGGTCTTTCAGAAATACAAACCAACTATGGAAGTGGAAAACGCCTTCAGATTAGTGGTTATGGGCAATCTTCTAGGGGAATTCTAATTGAAAAGATAATGTTTGTGGAGTTATATGATGCCTATCCTGACACTGCAATTATCTGGGCTACTTACCGTAATAAAGATCCTAAACAATCCGTTCATGTCACTAAAATAGTCAACAATTTTTTTCGTATGGATGCATCACTTACTAATCCAAATACCAACCGATATACTTTATATTACGACCAAAATGGCCAATTTTTTTATGGTCAAGATTCTCCTCAGTCTCTCCATTTAAATTTTCATAGAATGATTAGTGTTGATTCCAATGATTTTTCACACGTGGCAACTTGGAATCCATTAATAGGAATGATACTTACGGCTCAACCAGCTAACTACAGCCTTATGATGCCCGTTAAAGTAGCTAGTGACCAACGAGTTGAAGTCTCTTTTGAATATAGAATCAATAAGATTCTAGGTCCCGAAGAAGTATTAAGTCTCTCAAAAGGATTTATTATGATTCACGTAGATAGTTATCGCTCGGCTTTTGACCGCAAACTAAAAATGTTAAACTAGGGTAGTTAATACCTCTTAAAACTTATGTTACCTTTCAACAACACTAACTAGTATTCTTGTTGCAAATAGCACAGATTCTAGAATTTTTTAAAAGATTCAATTTATTGGTACTTTTTACACTAATTTTTTCGTATTAAAGTAAGCAGAGAAACCAACTAAATGACTGAGACTTTATGCAGGAAACAATAGTTTAATGGCTAAAACCGTTGCTTGGTTCCAAACAAACTGAAAGTCTGGACACTTAATTCCCCTAATATTGTTGTTATGCTTTTATTTCAGCTGTCAGAATAATTGCTTCAGCAATCTCTCTCATTGACTTCCGAACCTTCATACTTTTCTGCTGAATTCGTTTGTAGGCTTCTTCCTCTGCGATCTGTTTCTCCCTCATCAGAATTCCTTTGGCCCGTTCAACAATTTTTCTTTTTTCTAAGGCCTCTCTCATTGTAATTGTTTCACTAATAAGCTTAGTATTCTGAATGGCTACAGCAGCTTGATTAGCTACTGTAGTCAGTAGTTGCATCTCAGAACGAGAAAAAGTTCTCACTTTAGAGCTGTATAGATTAAAGACCCCAATTACCAAGTCTTTAATCATCAAAGGTACTGAGACCAATGATCTTAGGCCTTCCTGTTTTGCCAAATCAGGATAATTGTAACCTTTTTCTTTAGTAACATCCCGAATCATTAGTGGTTTTTTCTCTTTAACTACTCGACCCAATAAACTCCGTTGAACTTTAATGTTCGGTTTTGCAGAATAATCTTTACGAAGACTCTGAGTAGCCTTAATTGCAAGTTCCTCACCTCTTTCATCCAAAACCATAATCGAACAAACAGGTGAATTCATGGTCTCAGCGATCATTCCAACAATGAGTTGGAGAATTTCATCTAAAAATTGATTAGAAGCAATTGTTTGACTTACATTAGAAAGCGTTTGGAGTTCAATAGTTTTTCTTTTCGTTTCTTCATACAGACGAGCATTCTCAATAGCACCTCCCACTTGATTAGCAATTGTAGTCACAAGAGACTTTTCACTACTAGAATGCCGATGGGGATTACGATGTTGAATATTAACAACACCAATTACTTCGTCCTTACTGATTACCGGTACGGATAAGAACGCCTGATATCGATCTTCCGGCAAGTTATGAAAAAGTTTAAAACGAGGATCATTATTTGCATTTTTTTGAATAACAACAGGTTGACGCTCTTTTCCGACCCAACCTGTAATTCCTTCACCCAATTTAACCTTAATTCTACCGATTATCTTAGGGTGAGGATTTTTTGAAGCCCTAAGAACCAATTCTTCATTGTTACGATCCAAAAGGTACAAAAGACATGAGTCACAGCGTGTCACATTTGTTACTAGGTCAATTATTTCATTTAAAAGGTCCTTAAGATTTAGATCCTCACTAATTGTGCGGCTAATCTGATGGAGAATTTCAATTTCTTTATTTTTGAGTTTTAGGGCTGATCGAAGTACAGATGACCCTTCAATTGAAGAATCCTGAACTTTATTTTTTGCTAGTTTTTTCATGGAGTAAGTACAATTAAATAAGACAACCAAGTTCAGAAAAATAGATAATGCTGCTCAGTTAGTATACTAGCTGAGCTGTTTTAAATTTTAAGAGGAGCTAGTATCTGTTAAGACTAGCAATAACATTTTAGTATTATTGCTAAAAACTGCTTAGATTACTTAATAAGTTGTTGTCTACCTTCATATTTATATGGTTGACGGATATACTTATTTGCAATTTCTTGAGCTCCCTGCGAATTATCATTGGTATCTAATGCTCTTTGGTACTCATTTAAAGCTCTTTCACGTTGACCAGCCATGTCAAAAATTTTACCCAAATTGATATAACACCAAACTTCTATCCATTTTGGATCGAGGTCACCATTTAGAGCTTCCCTAAATGAATTAGCTGCCGACTGAGTACTCCTTTGTTCAAGGAACACTTCACCTACTCGATAAAAGGCCAAAGAAGCATGTTGTTCAAACTCAATGGCTCTTTGATATTGACTGATAGCATTATTAGGCTCGCCTAATCTTCTAAACTCATCTCCTCTGGCAATAAAAGTGGCCAAGCGAGTCTGACGGGAAACTCTCAGCACTTTGTTATTAGGATCAATAGTAATGCTTTTTGGTCGTCCAACAGCTGCAACTGAAAAATTATACTCTGATCCCATCATCTCAATTTCTTTCATTTCAGTATCACCATCCGTTTTAATCTCAATCTCTAATGGCATCTTAAAAAGATCTAAATCTTGCTTGATAACCCCATCTACCCTATAACCATTCTTAACTAGGAATGTTGTATATTCGTATTCAAATTCTGGAACACCGGTTTGTTCAATCCACTGTGAAAAAAAGTAGCCCAAATCCCTATCAGATATTTTTTCAGCAAGTAACCTGAAATCTCTTATTGATGCCTTCTTATAGGTGAAATCATATAAATATTGTTTCAAGAGTTTAAAAAACATGTTGTCACCCATTACTCCTCTAAGCATATGAAGTACATAAGCCCCCTTGTTCTTCAGAATAGAGTTATATTCAGGAGAGTACAAATTAAGCTGATAGGCATTTAAAATAGAGGAATCATCCTCATAGAGCAAGGCGGCTATAGCAACATCTTGGAGTGCTTGGGCAAAACCTAATTGGCTAAGTATACTTTCTTCGTATAGTAGTGCCGAATAAGTCGAAAATCCCTCCTTCAACCATAGATCAGATTCTGTCAATGGTGAGATAAGATACCCCCACCATTGATAGGAAAGTTCCTTAGATATTAGTTTGATGTTAGGAATTGGTCCAAAGGCTCTATCAGCCAAAAACAGCATTCCTGGAGAAGAAAAACCTAATAAAGAATTATCGTCAATGACTACCACATTTAAAACTCTTGCTGGATAGGACGAGAATTTTTCTGAATAAAATTCCAACAACTGAGTAAATAATTTCGTATAAGAGTCTAAATAGTTAAGCTTGTGATCAAAAACATAATACCTGATCTCAAACTGGCCCACTTGTTCTGAAACCTCCTCAAACTGAGCAACTGCTAATGATCCAGGAAAATTTGAACTCTCATTCACAATAGTCACACTGCTGAATTTTTCAGTTTCCTCTTTAGATATTAAGTCCCCTTCCATCGCAATTCGATATTCTTTAGGAACGGTAATACGAAAAGTTGATTTAACTCGATCTTGGTGAGAATCATTCATTGGGAACCATCTACTATTTGCTAATAAATATGACACGTCCTCACCTAAATGGGCCGTTGTAACCCCAAATATAGGGGAATCTTTTTCAAAGGACAAAATACCACCGAATTGGATAACTAATGATATCGTTTCAGCAGGTACAAGAGTTCTTGGAAGGGTGATTCCCAACAAATGATCATTTCTGTATTGTTGGAAATCTAACAAATTTGTATCAGCTGAAGTAGGATTTTCGGCAACTTTGCGAATTTGTTTTTCATTTTTCTTCCGCCGAAGAACAGGAACTTCTCTTGAACTATATGACTCAATACTTTCAATCCTATTTGTTTGAACTTCTATAGAAACTGGAGCTCTATCTGATTCCAACAAAAATATTCTGTCAACAGTCAGGTTACCATTAAATTCCAAAAATACTTCGTTTACCTCAATTCCATTAGGTGATAATTTCAGAATCGCTTTGGCTCTAAGTTCTTGACGAATAGGAATTAATTCAACTTCAACATCATATTCTTCAATATTAATGACTCGTTCATTGGTAAAATCTTGAGGGAAAAAGACAGTGCAGATGGAAAAGAGTAGAACTATAACAATTTTCCCAAACCTGCAAACCTTACTAAAACTGTTCAACATAAAAGTTATTCTCCGTATCCTCATAATGACCTAATCTACTTACAACTGTTAAGATTAGTAGTGTGAAGATTTAGTTGCCCACAATAAAGGCCTACCAATTAAAAACTTAATTCAGTCATTCTGATGGTAATTCATTCTATCCTCTAATCCAGGTTTCAACAAACTCAGCAATCTTTTCTATAGCTCCTCTTGATCCTAATTTTTCACGGACTTCAGCCAACCCCATTCTAACATGTGAGTCGCAAACAGAATTATCAAGAAGTCTTTGGATTTCCTCATATAACTTTTCCTCAGTGAAATTCTGTTGGTAGAGTTCAGGAATGATCTTACGTCCAGCAATTAGGTTGACAAGACTATAATAGGGAACATCTATTAAGCACTTTCCAACAATCCAACTTAGAGACGAAATCCGAAACACTGCAATTAGTGGTGTATTTAATAACGCCGTTTCAAGAGTAGCAGTTCCACTAGAAACAACAGCTAAATTAGAATAGGCCATTGTATTATAGGTATCGCTTTGAATAATTTTCATCGAAAGATCTGGTACGACACTTTGCTTCAGGGCATCGATCATGTCGCGGTGTTCAGAAGAAGCAATAGGAACCAGAAACTGTGAAGGTCTTTCCCACTGTATTCTCTGAGCTACACGCAGCATAGTTGGAAGGTTAAATTGAATTTCTTTTTTCCGGCTTCCCGGAAGCAAACTGATGTTCAATACATCTCTGTCCAACTGGTATTTTTTAAGAAATGATTCATGAGAACAAGATACTTTGACATGATCTACTAAAG
Source organism: uncultured Acidobacteriota bacterium (assembly GCA_964462735.1). Taxonomy (GTDB): domain Bacteria; phylum Acidobacteriota; class Terriglobia; order Versatilivoradales; family Versatilivoraceae; genus JAKUNG01. The sequence continues at coordinate 13,079 of CAYWYX010000009.1, forward strand.
GATGACCGAAGTACTTAACTTGCATCCCATATTTAGCATAAAACTGTTTCTCAAATGGTAATATCACAATCATTTGATCCACTACTTTTTTGAGTTTGTGAATTCGACTCTTTCTCCAAGCCCACAGTTGAGGACTAACAAAATAAATAATACCTATCCCATTCTTCTTAAGTCTCTTTGCTAAAGGAATATTAAAGTCGGGAAAATCAACTAAAATCGCAAACTGTGTGTTTCTTCTCTTAGACTCCAAAACTAGTCGATTCATTGAGGTAAAGAAATGACTTAAATGAGAGATGGCTTCAAAGGGTCCCAAAACACTAAACTGACTATTCTCTATTATTATTTCGACACCCATCTTCCTTAAACTTTCTCCTCCACAACCGAAGAATCTGGATGCAAACCCTGGAACCCGATTTTCAAGAGCATTAACTAATTTAGCAGCATACATCTCTCCTGATGCTTCTCCTGCAACAACTAAAACTGATTGTGGAAGTCGTTCCTTATATAAATTCATAGGAAATTCTTTAAAACAAGAGGTTAATCTCTCATTAAATTAAAAATAACCTGTAACCTAAATGCTAATAAAACGATTTTTCACCTGGAGGACGGGTCTTCCAGCGCCGGTGAACCCAAAGCCACTGATCTGGATACTTCCTAACTAGATTTTCTAGGACCTTATTAAATCGAGCGGTGTTTTGAATGATATCAGACCGGTGGTCACCAGTTTGAATAATCTCAACTGGAGGTTCAAAATGTAATCGGTGTTTCCCTAAAATAGAATCCCAAATTAGGAAACCTGGAATAACCGTTGCACCAGTTCTCAAAGCCAAGGCAGCCAAACCCGTTGTTGTACAAGCTGGAATACCAAAAAAATCTACAAAAACTCCTGTATCTAGAGTTGTATTCTGATCGATAAGGATGCCAACTGTTTCTTTAGATCTGAGAGCTCTCAAAAGTTCTTTTATTGAATTCTTTTTTTTTATGATTTGATTACCAGATCGAGTTCGATAGGAATTGATCAGTCGATCCAAGTAAGGATTATCTATTGGTCGTATCACAAACTTAAGTGGATGGCCATAAACTGATTGAGCAAATGGAGACAACTCCCAAGCTCCGAAATGAGCTGTCAGAAATAGAGTACCCTTTCCACGACGAACCGACTCAGAAAAATTCTCAAATCCTTCATAAATAACTACCTTAGAAATATTCTTAGAGTTTAATTTAGGCAATAGAGCAAACTCCGCTAATAACCTTCCAAAATTAATAAATACTCCTTTGACTATTCTAAGGTTTTGGGCTGGAGCAAGGTGCGGAAAAGCAAACTGCAAGTTTTTACTAGCTGTATTTCGTAGGTTTCCCATTATGCTGAAGGCTAATAGTGCAACCATACGAGTAAGAAACATTGAGCAGTTTCTCGGAAGATTCCCAAGGAATTTCAACAGCACAAGAGCAATCAGATACTCTACTATCTGACAGAGTCGACGAAACTGTGTAACATTTATGCTAATTAGAATGACTCCTAAAGTTCAACCTATCTTCTTTCAACACCCAAAAAGAATCAGTAATCTATTTCAAGTCGTTTTGATTATTAATTACTCGCCTCTACTTCTCTGTTATCCTGTTTGGATTAGAACTTAACCTTTGACCAGCTAATAAAGAAAACTCCTTACTAGTTAAATTATCAATTTGTTCCTAATTAATCAGCCCCCTACCATAAAACTTTAAGACTCCGGGTTTTCACCAGACAAGTAACACTTAATCCACGATATAATTTCAGTTCTCTCATTGCTTGGGGAGTTACTTCAGCCCACAATGTCTGACCTACATCGACACGCACAAGAACCCTATCTGACAATTCCACTAGTTCCTGAACAATTCCATTTAAATGATTACGTGTACTAAGACCTTGGACATCTTGCACACTGAGAGTTAAATCCGAAGGTAGACATCGGACATAGAACGGCTTTAGATTTAAATCTTTTAATGGAGGAAGATTCAACTCTTGTACTCCTATTTTCCCAATCCAGCAATCATCACGTTTATATGCTATCTCAATCCTAAGTAAATTGACCGGACCAACCGAATTGGTCCACGCCAAAGAAGTAGAAGATCCCAATACTTGATCTGGTTCACCCACAGACAGTACTTTTCCTTTTTTCATAACAATCAGCCAATCAGCTAAACGGCGTACTTCTGCTTGACCATGACTGACAAAAAGGGTAGGAATTTTCCACTCGTTGACAACTCTTTCCAAATAGGCCAAGACTCTGAGTTTTAAAGTCTCATCGAGGGCCCCCATTGGTTCATCCATTAGAAGCATTTCAGGACTACTTAACAGTGCTCTTCCCAAAGCAACCCTTTGACGTTCACCTCCGGACAAGTTATTTGGATAACGATCCAAAAGAGATCTAAGTTCTAATACATCAACTACTCTATTAAATTCAAATGGCTTCTCAATATTTTCATTTTTTTGACCAAATCGGAGATTAACATTTACAGTCATATGAGGAAATAAGAGCTGGTCCTGAAAAACCACTCCAACTCGCCGGTTCTCTACTGGCACACATAATCTCTGATTAGTATCAAGTAACCATTTGGTTCCCAAACTAATTTTTCCGCTTGTAGGGCTTAACAAACCTGAAATCATGGCAAGAACAGTGCTCTTTCCACTTCCTGACGGTCCAAAAAGTGATGTCACTAATCCTTTTGTTTTAAAAGCTACATCAATTTCAAATCCACTAGAAAATTGATGTTGACATTGAAAACTAAGAGAATTCACGTCTCAGCCCTTTGCGTGCAATATATTCACTTATCGCCAGTGCTCCTGCAGCTAGAAATAGCGAAACAACAACTAAGTAGCTGATTTCTACAATACCATCAGATCGATCTTTAAGAGTGTAGATCAAAAGTGGAATGGTTCTGGTACTCTCTCGCTGGCTAACTAACATAACTGTAGCACCAAATTCTCCAAGACTTCTGGCAAATGCTAAAACACAACCCGCTATTACTCCATTGCGACCCAAGGGCAAACTAATCCTAAAGAACGTAGTAAACCAGCCAACTCCCAATGTTCTTGCCATTTTCTCTAAACGGGGATCTACTGACTGAAAACCTAGTCGAATAGACCGCACCATTAATGGGAAACTCATTACGGCGGCAGCAACAACTAATCCTGGGAACTCAAATGCTATTTTCAGTCCAAAAAATTTACTTAAGAACCAAGCTAATGAAGTTCCTGGCTTAAAAACCTGTAATAATAGATAACCAGTAATTACTGGAGGCATAACCAAAGAAAGATTAACGAGAATTTCAACCAGCCATTTTCCAAGAAACTGACGACGAGCTAAAACATATCCAACAAATAGAGCCAATGGGAGGCTGATCAAAACTACAAGGATACCAACTAAACAGCTATTTATAATTGCAGACCATTGAGCTACAGAGAAGAACACTTTTGCACCACGTTTCCAAAAAAAAGAGGTAATTCTAATCTAAACTAAAAAAGAAGTCATTCATAGTTTTCTGGGCTAACTTTAGTACCAGCAATGAAGTCAAACCCTTTCTTTTCAAAGATCTGTCTAGCCTCTTCTCCCTTTAAATAACTAAAAAGATGAAAAGCTGCATCGCTCCTGTTACCGCGTTCTAACAATACTAGATGATATTGAAGATCTCTGTGGAGCTCTGATAAAATCTCTAATTCAATGCGGACTAATGAGCTAGCTAATGCATCAGTACGGTAAACAATTGCCGCTTGTACACTGTCAGTTTCAAGGTAATGCAGGGCCGTACGGACGTTCTCTCCATATACTAGTTTAGGAGATAATTTCTCCCACAAGTTAAGATTTTTAAAAACTTGTTTAGCATATACACCTGCTGGGACCAAAGAATCTGGATTGGCCATGGCTAGGACTCGAAAAGAACAATCCAGCATATCTTCAATCGACTTGATTCTATATTTTGCTTTTTTGGGAACTGCTACGACAAGCTTGTTGCCCAACAACTTAATTCGCTCCACAGAAATATTTTGACTAGAGACCACATTATCTGCCCACATCTGATCAGCCGATAAAAATAAGTCTACGTCTGCACCTTGTATAATCTGGGTTGCTAAGGTTGCTGTACTTCCAAAATTCAGTTCAACTGAAATTTTTGTTAACTGGAAAAAATGCTCACGAATTTCTTCTAGTGCATCTATTGTGCTTGAAGATGCATAAACTATAACTCTGTTAGGAGGCAACCACGGAGTCAAAAATTGATTATTACAACCAAGAATATTCAATAACACTAGGGCTATTACAAAACTTTCTCCAAACAAAATAGATTTAGGATTTTCTTTAAAGGTTTTGATTAACATTTTCCTCTAGCCAAAATCTTAACATATTTTCTTAACTGGAATTTATGGTGCATCGAACAAACAAAGGCATACTTCCAGCCTTTTGTTATTAGAAAAAATCTTAGATAGAATTATTGTAAAAAACAAACCTTGGCTGGAGCAGAAAAGAAAAATATCAATGAACAAGCTAAATCACAATTCAATTTGGACCTTAAAGAAAAATAACATTAACTCCTTTATTTTCAGGAATAGACTACATCACAAGGAAATCTGGTGTTTTTTCATATCCACCATTTTACCAATGAAGCTCACCCCTTCCTGTTCAAGGAGATAACGTTGGGTACAATCTCCTTTTTCATAACCAAATGAGTAAGTTAAAATTCGTCCTCTGGCACCAACGACCCTATACCATGCCAATTCTAAAGGACAATCGTTCATTGCCCACCCTACCTGTCTAGCCATATGAGGACTTCCCAATAAATTAGCAATTTGACCGTAGGTTACAACTTGTCCAAATGGAATATCTCTGACAATTAAATAAACATTCTCAAAAAAAGAATTCTGTTTTAATTTTATTGCCATTCACCTTTCAACCTTAAAAAAATCTAGCTTATCTTTCACCCCACTTGAGCTTTTGTCGAAGAATGTCAAAAAAGCTCTTTTCTGGAGACTCAATGAGCTCAACATAACTTGAGGATTTTTTTACACAAACACGATCTTCCCCCTGAAGATTTAATCCTATTTGCCCATCAACAGTCATGAAAATAGATTCTTGTGTTGGCTTTAAACTTAGTTCAACTACCGAGGAATCGGGTACAACTAAAGACCGAAATGTAAGAGTATGAGAAGCAATTGGGGTCACTACCATGGCATCAAGAGTGGGATATAGAATTGATCCTCCCGCCGACAGTGTATACGCTGTTGAGCCAGTTGGGGTTCCCACAATTATTCCATCAGCCTTATAGGTAGCTACAAAATTATTGTCTATCTTGACGTTAATATCAATTATACGAGCTAAAACTCCTTTGTTTAATACTACATCATTAAGACCTTGATAGGAGTTAATACACTTTCCAGCCCTAATTACACTAACATCTATCATCATTCTCTGCTGCAGAGTTGCCTTTCCAGCTATAACAAGTTCCAAAGTAGGAAACATTTCTTCTAATGTTATCTCTGTCAGAAAACCTAAACTGCCTAAATTAACAGCCAAAATAGGAACCAAATGGGTTTTTAAGATTCGTGCCACAGAAAGTAGTGTCCCATCACCTCCCATTGCTACAATTAAGTCACAACACTTTGGTATTTCTGACTTTGGAATGCCTTGTCGATCAACAAGAGAAGCAGTTTCTTTTTCTAATTCAAACTCAATATTGTGTTCCCTAAACCAGTTCTGCAGCTCTTGGATAACAGCAGATACTGTACTAATTTTAGGATTTGCTATGATTCCAACTCTTTTAATTTTCCTCATTATTCATTCCTATTCCATGACAAATAATATAGTAAAAGTGAAATGAAGTGACTGAATTCAAAACTCTATTACAAATCATAAAAGGTAGAAATTCTCATATTTCAAAATTTTTCAAAATTGATTTAGTCTTTCTCTAATATCTCTCTTCTTTTATCTTTGTCAGGTTAGAAACAAAGTACACTTATTTGTAAAATAAAAGCTAAAACCCATTGTAGACTTTAAAAATTTGAAGTGTTGTTCTGATTAACTTGGTATTTTCGGAACAATTCCAGTATGAAACCAAACAACAGAAACCCGTAAAATGGATAATACTGCAACTTCAAAAATAGAGGATCTTGCTGCCAAATCTGTAAGGTTTTCCAGTCTATTAATACTTCATAGGAAACCATAGAAAGCCCAGAAAGTAAAAGCCAAGCTGGATTATGAAAAAAACAGAGATATGGGATTATCCAAATGAGATACCAAGGGTAGAGTGTAGGGGCAAAAAGAATGATGGCACCAGTCAACCAAAACATCTGCCGTAATCGACAATAGCGACTAAACCAAAACATCATAATTAATCCAAAAAGCAAAAGCATTAAAATAAATGTTGTTCCAGACTCAGATGATATTTGGGCTGAGATTGTAGGAAATAAACTCCCATTAAAACGCCACTTTTGGCTATAAATTTTTAGACCTTCAAAAATTTTTTCTCCAGCAGATAGATAAGGTATTGATATAGTTACTAAACTTATAACTAAAACTGCCCAATACCTGATTGACAGGCCCTTTAGAAAAGTTAGCATCATAATCAAGGGGTAAAACTTTGATAGAATAGCTCCCGAAAAGAATAATATTGATGGTAATATCTTTCGTTTCTCTATTAGGAACAAAGCCCCTAGGAGGAATGATACTACTAATACATCATGATGACCGCTTCCAGCTATTTCCACAATAACTAGAGGATTCCATACATATATCAGGATCTTTTCTAAACTTTGTCCTCTGAGCTTTAAGATTGACAATATTGTAATGATAAGAAAACCCTCTATGATCAAAAAAGCTATTTTAAATCCGAAAATAGTCCGAAAACCTATAAAAACAAGGGCGTTGACTATTTGAGTCATAGGAGGATAAATTGCAGGAACATCTTTATTATTAACACTGGGCCAAAACTCATTGCGATAGTCAAACAACGCTTTTGAATTGGGGGTATGTAGATATGGACTAATTTCCTCAGTTTGTAAGTATCCTTCCCATGCATAACGGTAAATGTCATTTGAAAGTGTTGGTGTTGTTGGTAGTAACAGCAAACGATAGATTAATCCAAAAAACAGTATAAATGTTAATCGTCCTTTTAACTTTAAAGATGAAAAACGGATACAAAATATGGCTATTACGTAAAGGATAAAGACAACAAGATAAAGAGAAAAAAACTCCGGGATTTTTTCCCCAATGCTTCCAAGATCATAAATTTTCCAATACCAAAGTACTGATACTAAGCCACATATTAATAGTCCAGTATCAGCTAGCTTCTTACGAATAAGACACATAAAAATAAATTGAAATTTTTGATATACCAGCATATAGTCGGCTAATATTTTGAGTTATCTTATTCTAAAATAATAAGTTTTTAATCTTCACTACAAAATTCATTCACAGTTTTAGGTATTCCCTAACTTTAGAATTTTATGACAAGGAATCATTTGGAAATTTTAATGGGAGTTTTTTTGTCTAGCCATGGTTATTTTTAAAAAGATCTACAAATTTTTTATTTTCGCTAGTTCTTCTATTTAAATTAACCTTTATTATTAAATTTATCTAGAATTCGTGTTTGGATATAACCAAATAGGACAGAATTTTAATAGCAAAATTCAGACTCTATTTTTTGAATTAAATCCATACCAGTCCCTTCTAGAAATAGTTAGAAAAATTTTGATACTTGATTTTATTAGTGGGTTTGTTTTACCCACATACCTAACCACATTAGGAATCTTGGCTATTTATGGATTACATCGATACCAACTAATTTACCTATACTTTAAAAATAGAAACAATAAACCTAGGTATAAGTCAGTATTGACCAAATTCCCAGTAGTTACTATCCAACTTCCAATCTATAACGAACAATATGTTGCAAAACGATTGATTGAAGCCGTAGCTAGAATTAATTATCCTCATCACCTTTTAGAAATCCAAGTTCTGGATGATTCAACAGATGAAACACAGTCCATTACTCGGAGCTGTGTTAAGAATTTTCAGAAGATTGGATTTAATATCCAATACCACCACAGAAAAAACCGTTTGGGATACAAAGCTGGAGCCTTGTCTTATGGTTTAAAAAGTGCAAAAGGTGAGTTTGTTGCTATCTTTGATTCAGACTTCATACCTAACACTTCTTTTCTTCATGACACACTCCACTATTTCACAGATCCAACCATCGGAATGGTTCAAGTACGTTGGGGACATATTAATCAAAACTACAATCACTTAACCCAGATAGAAGCTATTCTTTTAGACGGACATTTTGTGATGGAGCATGGTGGACGAAACCGGTCAGGAAGATTTTTTAACTTTAATGGAACTGCAGGAATCTGGAGGCGAAAGTCAATTGAAACAGCTGGAGGATGGCAACTCGACACTCTCACAGAAGATACAGATTTAAGCTATCGTGCCCAACTACAGGGATGGCGATTCATTTACCTTCCCGATGTAGTTTGTTCAGCTGAATTACCAGTTGAAATTAATAGTTTTAAAAGTCAGCAGTTTCGTTGGACAAAGGGGTTGGTTCAAAATGGAGTTAAGTTATTACCCATCATTGTTCGAAGCAACATTCCATTAAAAATAAAAATTGAAGCATTTTTTCATCTTTCAGCAAATTTATCCTACCCATTGATGTTGCTTCTCTCTTTACTTTTTTTTCCAGCCATGGTTTTCCGATCTTATCAGGGTTGGTCTCAAGTTCTTTTAATTGATTTTCCGTTATTTGTTTTAGCAACAGTGTCAGTCTCTTCTTTTTATCTTCTCTCTCAAAGGGAGCTTCATCCAACTTCCTGGGGGAGAAAAATAAAATACCTGCCATTATTGATGTCAATTGGAATTGGATTATCGGTAAGCAACACTCTGGCAGTAATAGAAGCACTGCTAGGTATTAAGAGTCCCTTTAAACGAACACCAAAATACTGTATTCAATCTCCAGCTAGTACCTATGTCGATCACCATAAACATCAGAATAAAGTAGGATTTACACCTTTTGTAGAGATCATTTTGGGAATCTATTTTTGCTTCACCACCTTTTATGTATGGTCAAGTGGAAATTATATTGTGATTCCCTTTTCGTTAATATTTTTAGCTGGGTTTTTCTATATGGGACTAATGTCACTGTTCCAAATACCAATAACGCGTTTTCTCCAGCCCAAAAATAAAAATATTAAATAAGAATATTCTTCTGAACGTAGATTAGATAAGGTAAAACTACAAACTTAATAAAAAAATTGAGTCTCCATGTTGAATTCAATCTATATAACTAAGATAGCTGGGATCATCTTCAGTGCAATTCTCTTTTGTGTCTCATATTTTCCAAATACCACTACGATTCAAGAAGAATACGCATCTAGACGATTTTCTTATCAAAAGCAATTAAAGGATGAGGTATCCCTTATTTTTAATTATGACTTTATAGATCTAAAAGAATATGTCCCCGACAAGAATTTCTTTTATTTGACTGGATGTGAAGAACCTGGTGCAGTCTTACTTCTAAGCCCAGGGAAAAAGTTCAACATAGAAACATTATTTCTACCAATTCGAGATCTAGAACAAGAAAGATGGACAGGTTCCCGTATGGCTCCAAACCAAGAGACGGCAGAAAAACTAGGCATTCGAAGGGTCCTTAGTACGAAAGAACTTCGAACGGAACTTTCCCAACTCAGAATGATAAAAAGTAAAGTCTATACCAACCTCTCCGTTAACTCAGAAAAAACCCTAGCAGGTCAGACGTATTCAACACTCATTGCAACTATTAAAAAATGGTTCCCCAAGATTCAACTATTGGATGCTAGCTCCACTTTAGGCTTATTGCGTATGGAAAAGTCAAAACTAGAGCTAGAGAAAATGAAAAAAGCTGTAAAAATAACAGTTGAGGCCCATCGTGAAGCTGCTAAAACAATTTCTTCTGGTAAATTTGAATACCAAGTAGAAGCTATCATTGAATTTGAATTTCGTAACCGAGGCGCTACCAGACCGGCTTTTCCTTCAATTATTGCTTCTGGGCCTAATTCCACAACACTACACTACACGGAAAATAAACGACAGATGCAACCTGGAGACTTGGTTATAATTGATATTGGGGCCGAGTTTGAAAACTACAGTGCAGATTTAACTCGGACTTACCCGGTAGATGGTCACTTTACCAATCGTCAACGTGAAATCTATAATGTTGTACTTGGAGCACAAGAAGCAGCTCTAAAACAGCTTCGACCAGGAATCAGATTAGGCCAAAATGGCGCTATTCAACAAGCTGCATATCAATATATTAATAACCATGGCAGGGACAGTGATGGCCAGAGGCTAGGGCGTTACTTCATCCACGGAATTTCCCACCACGTAGGATTAGAAGTACATGACTTGGAAAGTCAATCATCCACTCTACTAAAGCCTGGAATGGTAATCACTATTGAACCTGGAATTTATATTCCACAAGAAAATCTTGGAATTAGAATCGAGGATGAAGTACTTATTACAGACAATGGTTATCAAATAATTTCTAGTGCATTACCTAGGGATTCAGCAGCAATTGAACAACTAATGTTAGAAAAATAAGATATTCTTAGGCTAGAATACTGCAAAAAGAATATGTAGTAATTTAAAATTCATTAAATAGGAGAATCATTTTAATGATTTCAGCAACTTCTTTGAGACGAGGGATGATTATTCGAAAAGAAAAGAAATTATTCTCAGTTTTCTCGGCCATTCACCATACTCCAGGCAATAAAAGAGGTTTTATTCAGACCAAACTGAGAAACCTGGAAACTGGAGCAATAACTGATTATCGCTTTCGCTCGGTTGATAATGTTGAAAAAGTAGCATTAGACCAGCAGGATATGGAATATCTATACAATGATGGTAATGACTATTACTTTATGAATATCGCATCGTATGAACAAATTCATTTAGACAAAAAAATCCTAGGCGATAATATTCTATTTTTAAGTTCAAACATTGTTATCAAGGTCGATTTCTATGATGAAAATCCTGTTGGCATTCAAATTCCCAACACAGTTGAACTGGAGGTTACAGAAACTGAACCGGGCCTTAAAACTGCAACAGCTTCAAGCGTAAACAAACCTGCTAAGTTAGAGACAGGATTAATAGTCCAGGTACCCATCTTTATCAACACAGGTGAAAAAATCCGCATTGACACTAACGAAGGAACCTATCTAGAAAGAGTCCGCTAATAAAAGGGTTTTTAAATCAATAAACCACCGTGGTAATTGACTGATTAGTGAGTACGGTAACGAATACATTTAATACTAAATCTAGTCTATTTAGAAAATTCTAGCCTGAAGTTAGTTTGATTTTTACCCGAATCCGAAACTCTTTAACTTTACTCATATTCTCAACTTGGATTTGCTACCTTGAAATTCACTGATTCTTTTGTATCCAAAATCAGTATCAATGTAAGAACACATTACTTACTTAATCTTTAGCTTGGCACTCACTAATTGTGTTAGTAAAGCAGTCACGATACACTAAGTTAAAATTTCATACTATTGAACAAGCAATAAAAGGGCAATGTGTTTTAAGTTTAAGCACATATTCATTTAGATCCATGAGACTTCATGCCAAAATTTTAATATTGATCTATTTTTGTACAGCTTTATAAAAAGGAACTTTTGTGATTAAAAATGCCCTCCTAGTTTTATAATTCTGAGTTCTATAGGCTATTCATCCATATGTGGAGCATATTTTAGCCATGAGAAAAACTAAGATTGTCGTAACAGTTGGTCCATCCAGTAAATCGGACTCTGCCCTAAAACAATTAATAAAAAAAGGAGTTGATGTTTTTCGACTTAATATGTCGCATGGCGATCTTGTCTTTCACAAAAAGATAGTCCAAAAAATCCAAAAATTTTCTGCTTGTCTCCATCGTCCGACTGCCATTTTAGTTGACATACAAGGACCTAAAATTAGACTAGGACATTTTAAAAAAGGACGAGTTAAACTAAAAAGAAAACAACTTTTTATCTTAACAACCCAAGATCTAATGGGAGATCAAGAAGCTGTATCTGTTAACTATAAATCTCTACCCAAAGATGTTCGACCGGGAGATCGGATACTGCTTGACGATGGATTAATTGAACTTAAAGTACGTAAAACTTCCCTAAAAGAGATCACTACTGAAGTGGTATTTGATGGAATTCTTAGCGATCGGAAGGGGTTGAATCTACCTGATTCTTTTTTATCTTTACCTGTTCTCACAAATAAAGATAAATTGGACATAAAATTTGCTGTGAACAACAGTGTTGACTATCTTGCGCTTTCGTTTGTGCGTAGGGGTGAGGATATAGGACAGGTCAGAAAGCTTCTGAGGGAACTAGATAACTCAAAACTCCCTATTATTGCAAAAATCGAAAATCCTCAAGCTATTGATGATCTGCAAAACATTCTACAGACCTCTGATGGAATTATGATCGCTCGTGGAGACTTAGGTGTTGAATTACCAACTGAAAGTGTACCTGTCTTACAGAAAGAATTAATAACAGCTGCAATAGGTTTGGCAAAGCCTGTAATTACTGCAACTCAAATGCTTGAATCTATGATCAACAGGCCACGACCAACTAGAGCAGAGACTTCTGATGTTGCCAACGCTATTCTTGATGGTACAGACGCATTAATGCTCTCGGCTGAAACAGCAATAGGCCGCTTCCCCTTAGAAGCTGTAGAAACGATGAATCGTATTGCTACCCATACTGAGAATAGATCTGGTCCATATTCTCGCCTTGTTGAGGAACGTTTCTATTCCCAAGATCGCTCTAGTACAACTACCTATGGAGTTTGCCAAGCAGCTTTACTTGCAGCAAACCAATTAAAGACTGATAAAATAATTGTTTTTACCGCATCAGGATCTACGGCCAATATCATTTCCAGTTTCCGACCAAGTCAAACTATCTTTGCTTTCACACAGAACAAACCAGTATTCCCTCGACTTAATTTACTCCGAGGGGTATTTCCAGTTCTTATTAATGAGATTGCAAATACTGATACCCTTATTCAAATAGCAGATCAAATTTTAATTGAAAGGAAACTAGCAATCAAAAATGAAACTGTGGTTATAGTTTCAGGGGTAATGAATGTCCAGGGAGCCACCAACATGATGAAGGTTCATCAAGTAGGAGCTTCAGCAAGTGAGGAAGGTTTACGTTCTCAAGAAGATGACCGTAATGACAAATTATTTTAGGATATTTTTGATTAATTAAATGAGAACTCTAACCTTGATTAGGGTTCATACCAGAGTCAAAGTAAGCCTACATGTTTGAAAAACCTACTGGAATAAATCGCCATTAAAAAGAATTTTGAAGGATATAGGTTGTAATCACGAATTCAAAGGAGGGATTAGATGAATGGAAAAATGATAACTTTTCCAGATAATGGCAATTTTTGCCAGGGATATCTGGCTGAATCAGCAACGGGAGGTCCTGGTATCATAGTATTGCAAGAATGGTGGGGTCTGGTTGATCAAATTAAAGAAGTAGCTGATCGGTTTTCTGAAGAAGGATTTGTAGCATTAGCCCCGGACTTATATCATGGTCAGTCAACTAAAAATCCAGATGCTGCAGGCAAACTAATGATGGCTCTTAATATTGAGAAAACTGCCAAAGAGATGAATAATGCTATAAATTATTTGACCAGTCTCCCAAGCACTACTGGATCACATGTTGGTAGTGTAGGTTTTTGCATGGGAGGTCAACTTTCACTTTACGCTGCTTGTAGTAATTCAATCATCGGAGCTTGTGTTGATTACTATGGGATACATCCAAATGTAAAACCAAATATAAAATCTTTAAAAGCTCCCGTACTCGGATTTTTTGGTGAAAAAGATCCCTCAGTTTCTCCCCAGGCAGTTCAAAATCTAGAAGCAGAACTAAGGCAGTGTGGAAAAAGAGTGGAGTTTCATATATACCCCAATAGAGATCATGCTTTCTTTAACCAGAAGAGACCTGAAGTATACGATCAGTCTGATGCTGAAGATTCTTGGACTCGTATGACCCAATTTTTTCGACATCACCTTTTGGTCTGAAGAGTTTCTTAAGAAATAAGACTATATATAGATTATACTAGGTATTAAAAAAGATTTTACACTTGTATTGTTTTTAAACTAGGTGATACCTCAAAGTGAGCATCTGTATTTTCTTCGAGGTCTTTAATACTTAAACCATCAGCAATCTCTTTTAAAATCAGTTTTCCTTGAAGGACATCCAAAACAGCCAACTCAGTGATAATTCGATTAACAACTGCTAACCCTGTTAATGGGAGACCGCATTTTCGAAGAATTTTAGGTCGACTATCTTTAGTGGTGTGCTCCATAGTTACAATGACTCTTTTAGCACCTGCTACTAAATCCATAGCGCCACCCATACCTTTAACCATCTTTTTGGGGATCATCCAATTTGCTAGGTTACCTTTTTCATCTACCTCCATCGCTCCAAGAATAGAGAGATCAATGTGGCCTCCTCTAATCATGTTAAATGACTCGGCACTAGAAAAATAAGAAGCACTCGGTTGGGCAGTTACTGTTTCTTTTCCAGCATTTATTAGGTCAGGATCAACTTCTTTTTTTAACGGGTAGGGTCCTAAACCTAACAATCCATTTTCCGATTGCAGAGTCACATCTATACTTTTAGGGATATAGTTAGCAATCAAAGTTGGCATCCCAATACCCAAGTTAACATAAAAACCATCTTCAAGTTCCTTAGCAGCTCTCTGAATAATTAGGTCACGAGTTTTGTTGGGCATCTCAATTCCTTAATCGTGTTCGCTCAATTCTTTTCTCGTAGTTAGCACCTTTGAAAATGCGGTCTACAAAAATACCAGGCGTATGAATGGCATCTGGATTGAGCCTTCCAGGTTTAACCAATTTTTCTACTTCTGCGATGGTTATTTTGGCAGCTGTAGCCATGATTGGATTAAAATTTCGTGCAGTCTTGTTGTATATTAAGTTACCAACAGAATCTCCTCTATAAGCCTTGATAAAAGCATAATCTGCTTTAAGCGGTAATTCTAAAACATAGTTTTTCCCATCCCAAGAACGAGTTTCTTTTCCCTCAGCAACAATTGTCCCATAGCCAGTAGGTGTATAAAAACCACCAATACCAGCTCCTCCAATTCGAATACGCTCAGCAAAGGTACCTTGGGGACAAAGCTCAACCTCTAATTCTCCATTTAAAACTAGTTCTTCAAATAATCGATTTTCACCAACATAGGTTGAAATCATCTTTTTAACCTGGCGCTTCTCTAACAAAATTCCAATACCAAAGTCATCGACCCCAGCATTATTGCTAATTATTGTTAGATCCTTAATTTCTTTTTCTCGAAGAGCCTGAATAAGATTTTCTGGAATTCCACATAGTCCAAAACCACCCATCATTA
This sequence comes from uncultured Acidobacteriota bacterium, assembly GCA_964462735.1. GTDB lineage: Bacteria > Acidobacteriota > Terriglobia > Versatilivoradales > Versatilivoraceae > JAKUNG01. Next base: position 28,507 of record CAYWYX010000009.1, read on the forward strand.
TCGTACTTCCATCGGTAATATCATCGATAGCGTGACTGGCATCAACAATCACTTTGTCCACTTTATCTCTGCTCCTATGTCCAATTCTACTCTATCCGAAAAGCAACCACTTAAAGTAAATAGCCTTAAACTATCTAATGGTTAAGTATCTTTAATATTTACAATAAAACTATGTTGAACTTGAAGTAATTTTCTTGTTCGTAACTTTTTCTCTCTCAACTTCCAACCGTTCAACCCTTCGTGATTCATCAATAATTCGTTTAAAGAGTCGTTTCAAGGCCTTATCCTCAAGAGGACCTGTATTGTTAGCAATTATCTTATTAAAAATTTTTTCTTCTCGGCCAGGATCATAAACTGGAATATTGAGACTTCGTTTCAGTCTGCCCACTTCAATCGCACAACGGGAACGCTCAGATAGTAACTTAGCTAGTTTCCTGTCAATCTTATCAATTCGCTTTCGCCAATCGGAAATGTCCATACTAGGACTCGCCTTTTAGCCAACGCGTGAAGTTTCCTACCTGTTTCGCCAAATCAGATTTCCCCAAATTTTCTTCAATACATTGCACAATAGCACTTCCCACTACAGCTCCTTCAGACTGATTCCAAATTTGCTTAATGTGTCCTGGTTCAGAAATTCCAAAACCAACTGCAATAGGTAATTTAGAATGGCACCTAATTTTTTTTACTAATGACTCTACTTCTAAAGAAATTGACTTTCGTGTACCCGTAACTCCCATACGAGATACTGCATAAATAAAACCAGACGAATAATCAGCGATCATCTTAATCCGTTCTTCAGTGCTAGTAGGTGCCGCTAGAAAGATCGAGTCAATTTCTGCCAGTCGCAATAATTTGACTGGTTCCTCAGCCTCTTCAATTGATAAATCTGTAATTAATAAACCATCAATACCACATCTCTTAATCTCCTGTACAAGATCTTTAAATCCAAACGCAAATAATGGATTATAGTAACTGAAAAGTACCAAGGGTACTTTTACCTTCTGGCGTAATTCAGCTATCAAAGCTAGCCCTTTTTCTAGAGTAAATCCTTCTCGTAGAGCACGCTCCTGCGCTCTTTGAATAATGGGACCATCAGCCAGTGGATCTGAAAAAGGAACACCAAGTTCAATCAGATCAGCACCCGCCTTTTCCAACTCAAAGATAATTCTGCGGCTTTCGTCTAAATTAGGGTCACCTAACGTAACAAAAGGAATCAAGGCTTTTCTACCTTCATCCTTAATTTGTCTGAATTTCTCTGTTATTCGAGTCATGTTTTTGTAGAGCGTCAGTTCAATAGTCGCTTGCCAGTTTTCGGAAACATTAATTGGATTTACCTCAAAGACCAATTTAATTTTTGCTTCTATGGACTATCTATTTTTGCCACTGTTTCTACATCTTTGTCGCCTCGACCAGAAAGATTAACCAGTAGGAGTTGTTCTTTCTCAACTTTGGTTGCTAAACGGATAGCTTCAGCTAAAGCATGGGCACTTTCCAATGCTGGAATAATACCTTCTAATCGACTGAACAAATGGAAAGCTTCCAGTGCTTCTATATCAGTCGCAGTTGTATAACGAATTCTACCCTTATCGCGTAGAAAAGCATGTTCCGGGCCAACTGAAGCATAATCAAGACCTGCAGAAATTGAATGAGTGTCAGCAATCTGACCATACTCATCTTGCAACACGTAAGAATAGGTTCCCTGGAGAATGCCTGGTTTACCCCCATTAAATCTAGCAGCATGTTGACCCAATTCTGAACTACGACCACCAGCTTCAACTCCTACCATAGAAACCGTTTCATCTTCCAAAAATTCATAAAAAAGACCAATTGAATTACTCCCTCCACCTACACAGGCTACTAGGATATCTGGAAGTTTCCCTTCTCGGTTTAAAAGTTGTTCTCGAGCCTCACGGCCAATAATTGACTGAAAATCCCGAACCATCATCGGATATGGATGTGCACTCAAGACCGAACCAATTAGATAGTAAGTGGTTCGCACATTAGTCACCCAATCACGTATAGCTTCGTTAATGGCATCCTTTAGAGTGCGGCTACCACTGTTAACGCCATGAACCTTAGCCCCCAAGAGACGCATTCGAAAAACATTTAACTCTTGACGTCGCATGTCTTCTTCACCCATATAGACTTCACACTCTAGGTCAAGTAGAGCACATACTGTAGCTGTGGCAACTCCATGTTGCCCTGCACCCGTTTCAGCAATCACTCGTCTTTTTCCCATACACTTAGCAAGCAAAGCCTGTCCTAAGCAATTATTAATCTTGTGAGCACCAGTATGGTTAAGATCCTCGCGCTTTAAATAAATCTTTCCTCCACCTAGATGACTGGAAACCCTGCTGGCTAGAGATAATGGAGTTGGTCGCCCTGAGTAGTCTCTCAAAAGTCGATCAAGATCCGATTGAAAATCTTGATCAGTTTTAGATTTAAGATACGCCTCTTCTAATTCCTGTAAAGGATGCATCAAGGTCTCTGGAACAAACTTTCCTCCAAAAGGACCAAAATGGCCGCCTTTATCAGGACCAGCTCCAAATTTTTGTTTTATCGTTCTATTGTTTTGTGTCATTTCATATTCCAAAGTGTTGCTCTAGCCCGATGAATCTCATGAAACAGATCCTCTAATTTTTTCCGATCTTTTTTCCCTGGTTCAGATTCTACTCCTGAACAAACATCAATTCCATAGGGTTGTACTCTACAAATAGCGTCGTATACATTTTCTGGCTTTAAACCCCCAGCTAAAATAATTCTCCCTTTTTTCTTTATCTCTAAAGCAATTGTCCAATCAAAAGAATTACCAGTACCACCTTTCAAAAATTTTTCCTTTGTATCTAATAAAAAGGCATTAGCCGGGAAATCAGAGACAGATCCAATATTAAACTTTTCATCAATAGAGAAAGCTTTAAAAACCCTCACTTCACTAATCTGCTTTGCATATTCAGGACCCTCTGAACCATGCAATTGGACACTTCCAACGCCTACACCATGTGCTATATTCACTACACGCTCAGGGCTAAATTCATCAACAAATACTCCGACCATTGAAACCAATGGAGGTAACGATTCAATCAGGGACTTTGCTTGAGAAGGGTCTATATACCTCGGACTCTTCTTATAAAAATTGAATCCAAGAGCATCAGCCCCCAATTCAATTGAAGCCATTGCATCATCGTAATTGGTAATCCCACAAATTTTTACTTTGATCATTCTAAACATTTGCATAGGGGAAGTAAAAACACTGGTATTTCACCTTATAGATAATTACTGCAGGCTACGAATCATCAAATCTCGAAGAGCGCTACCTGGACTATCAGTCTTTATTAATGACTCTCCAATCAAAAATGCATCGAATCCCACCTGCTTTAAAATTCGAATATCATCTGAACTTTTAATACCACTCTCACTAATTGAGACGATAGAATCTGGAATTTTTTCAGCAAGATCGAGAGAAGTTTTTATATTAACTTCAAAAGTATTTAAATCGCGATTATTCACACCAATCACTTTAGCTCCACAATCTAAAGCAACTTTAAGTTCCTCAACATTGTGGACCTCAACAAGTACTTCAAGTTTAAAACGCCCTGCCATTTGTATCAACTGGGAAAGCTGCTCAAAACTTAAAACAGCTACAATTAAAAGAACTGCATCTGCACAGGCAATAACTGACTCATAAAGATGGTAGGGATCAAAAATAAAATCTTTCCGTAAAACGGGAAGTGAGATTGACTGCTGCACTATTTTTAGATGTTCTATTGAACCCAGAAAATAACGTTCTTCCGTCAATACAGAAACTGCTGAAGCACCATTATTTTCATAATCAATTGCGATTTCAAGTGGATCAAAAACATCTTTCAATAATCCCTTAGATGGAGAACATTTTTTTACCTCTGCAATAACATTAATTTGATCAGAACGACTCAAAGCTCTGGAAAATGATATCAATTTCTCCTTTTTCCCCTCCAAAAACATACATACCTGCTCTTCTGACAAAGGCTTAGATTCCTTAAGTCCTTCTAACCTCTTATGGCAAGTACTCACAATTTCCTTTAAAACATTCATTTTCACATTTTCCTCTTAGACTTAAATCTAACCCTGACCAACAATCTAGACAGATGTCATTAATAACTACCTGCCTCTCCCCTATTTTTTAGCAAGACTTTCAATTACCTTGATTAGAGAGTCTGATTAGTTCGTTTAATTTATCCAAAGCCTGACCGCTATTGAGAGAATGACGAGCAGATTCTAATGCAGCCTTTATGGACTCAACAGCACCTGAGACATAAATTCCTGCAGCAGCATTTAACAGTACAATGTCCCGCTTAGCATCTTGACATTTTAACTCCAGCACTTCTTTCATAATGTTGGCGTTTCGAGAAGTGTCACCACCCTGGATTTGCTCTATAGAGGCTTTTTGAATGCCTAGATCCTCTGGATGAATCTCGTAATTTTTAATCAAACCATCTTTAATTTCAGTCACCTTTGTCGGACCGGAAATCGAAATTTCATCTAAACCATCAAACCCTGAAAAGACGAGTACGTGTTCACAACCTAGAGATTCTAATACCTGACCGAATGTTTCAGTTAAATGTGGAGAGAATACTCCAATAATCTGACGACGAGCTCCAGCTGGATTTAGTAAGGGTCCTAATAAATTAAAAATCGTTCGAATTCCTAGGCTACGGCGCAAAGGAGCCACTGCTTTCATTGCTTGATGAAAAGCCGGAGCAAATAAAAAAGTAATCCCACATTCAGCAAGACAGGCCTCCAAAATTTCTTTAGAAGCATCAATCTTAACACCAAGTTGCTTCAGGACATCCGCACTGCCACATTGCCCAGAAATCGCCCTGTTTCCATGTTTCGCTACTGAAATACCTGCACCGGCAATAACAAAAGCAGCAGTAGTTGAAATATTAAACGTACCAGTGCCATCTCCTCCAGTACCTGCAGTATCAACAAGACATTTTTCTTGATGGCTAAGTTGGAGAGCACAGCTTCTCATACCTCGAGCAAAACCAGTAATTTCACTAACTGCTTCACCTTTTACAGCAAGTCCTGATAGTAATGCTGCTACCTGAACGTCTTCAATTTTCTGATTTAGAATAGCACCAACTAATTGCTCTGATTCCTTTTCACTCAAAGACATCTTTCTCTGGATTTTTTTTATTGATTCTTGGTAAAACGAACTAATATTTGTATTCACATTACATCCCCAAAAAATTTTTTAATAACTTTTTACCATGATCAGTCAAGATAGATTCAGGATGAAACTGCACCCCTTCAATAGGAAATCTTCGGTGACGTAATCCCATGATCAGGCCATCATTTGAGGTTGCAGAAATCTCTAAGCATTCAGGAAGACTCTTTTTTTCAACAATAAGGGAGTGATAGCGTGTCGCGGAAAATTGTAACGGTAGTCCCTGAAAAATCGTTTTACTATCGTGAAAGATGTCGCTAGTCTTTCCATGCATAAGATAAGGTGCTGGAATGATCCTTCCTCCAAAAGCCTGCCCAATAGCTTGATGACCAAGACAAACTCCCAATATAGGAAGTTTTCCTTCAAAATGATTAATGAATTCTAAGGTTACCCCAGCACCATCTGGAACTCCAGGCCCAGGAGAAATCACTATCCTCTCAGGATTTTTTGACTCAGCTAGTTCAAGATTAATCTGATCATTGCGGTATACTTCAACTTCCTCGCCTAATTCCCCTAAATATTGGACTAGGTTATAGGTAAAGGAGTCATAGTTGTCGATTACTAAAATCATAGGGGTTACTGGCTAATTAAATTCTTATTATAAATTTCAAAAACCTTTTCTTGCAATTTCAAGAGCCTTAATTAAGGCACGAGATTTGTTTATTGTTTCCTGAAATTCATTTTCTGGAACAGAATCCGCTACAATTCCTCCACCTGCCTGCACATAGGCTTTTCCCTTTTTAACAACGACAGTGCGAATTGCAATGCAGGAATCTAAGTTACCAGAAAAATCCATATAAAGAATAGCTCCAGCATAAACTCCTCGTTTACTGGGTTCCAATTCATCAATAATTTCCATCGCTCTGACCTTAGGTGCACCACTTACAGTTCCTGCAGGAAAACACGCCATGAGTGCATCAAAACGGTCAACCCCCTGACGAAGCTTCCCTTTTAAGGTAGAGACTAAGTGCATTACATGTGAGTAACGCTCAACAAACATAAGGTCCATCGTTTCCACACTACCGAATTCACAAACTTTTCCTAGATCATTTCTTCCTAAATCCACCAGCATGATATGCTCGGCTTTTTCTTTTTCATCGCTCCTAAGTTCCTCTGCTAAAACAGCATCCTCATCCTCATTAGCTCCTCTAGGACGAGTTCCAGCTATGGGGCGATAATAGGCATTACCTTGTGAAACCTTAACTAACATTTCGGGAGATGAACCAATAACTGATAAGTCATTAATTTTCAAATAGAACATGTAAGGTGATGGGTTAACAACACGAAGGGCTCGATAGATATTAAAAGGATATGCAGTAACATCTACTGAGAATCGTTGAGAAAGAACTACTTGAAATATATCCCCAGCTTTGATGTATTCTTTGGCTTTATTCACAGCATTCAAATAATCGGTTTTAGAGAAATTAGATTTAATCTCTATTGAGTCACTAACCGGAGAACCAACTTCAGGAACATGACCCGGTTGATTCAATTTTTCCTCTAAATCCTTGATCTCTTCCAATGCCTTCTGATATTTAGCTTCAAGGGACAAGGATTGATCGTCCACAAAAACATTGGAGATAATCAGAATTTGTTGTCGGACATGATCAAAGGCAAGAATATTAGAAAATAACATCATTACCGAGTCATCTAGATCTAAATCATCCGAACCTGATTGTGGTATATCTTCGATCCAGCGGACTGCATCATAGGTTAGATATCCTACAGCGCCTCCCGAAAAAGGCGGGAGGCCAGGAATCCTAACCATTTTATGGTTACGAAGGGTTTCCCTCATTATTTCTAGCAAAGAACCTTTACTTTTGACTGCTTCGTCATTCTTAATTATTTCAACTAGATCACCTTTGGCCCTAAAAATTAAATAGGGATTACAGCCCAAAAAAGAGTATCGAGCAATCTTTTCACCACCCTCAACACTCTCTAAAAGAAAAGTATTCGACATCTTTGTTTCAATTTTAAGGTAGGCTAAAACAGGAGTTAGCAGGTCAGCACTAACCGCTTTATAGACAGGAACAATATTACCTTGTTTACAATAACTAAGAAATTTATTGTAGTTAGGCACAATCGAGGAATTTTGGGATTCAAAGTCTGACACACTAAAAAGGTACCGAAAATAACGGTCCTCAATACCCCCTTAAATAAAGATTTTTGGATTAAAAGAAACGTTTGTTCTGCTAGGGGAATTACCGCTAATCAATTGCCACCTCATTTTTCAGGGGACCGCTTTTTAGCTCTCCTGTCGAGCTCAGCTATAACCTCCCCAATTTCTACACCCTCATTGATTAGAAGAACTAGGAGATGATAAAAAAGATCTGCACTCTCAGAGGTTAATTCCCTCTTTGACATATTTTTTGCTGCAATAATTGTCTCAGCTGATTCTTCACCAATCTTCTTCAAAATCTTGTCACGACCCTGTGTAAACAGATAACTTGTATAAGATCCCTCTGGTTTATGCTGTTTGCGGTTCTTGATAGTTTTCACCAATTGATCCACTGTTTCTGAAAATTGAGGTAATTGAGAACTACCCGAAGGGGTTTCAGAAAAAATTGACTGATAAAAGCAACTCTGAGCACCTGTGTGACAGGCGGGACCCTGAGGATTAACAAGAACTAGAAGCGCATCTCCATCACAGTCTGCCTTAATTGCAACAATTTTTTGTGTGTTTCCTGACGTTGCTCCCTTGTGCCATATTTCTTGACGACTTCGACTCCAAAAGTAGGTTTCCCGCTTAGCCAGGGACAATTCAATTGTATCTCTATTCATAAAAGCAACAGTCAAAACCTCTAATGTAGAAGCATCTTGAACGATTGCTGGAATAAGACCATTAATATCAAACTTAAGCTTGGAGAAAAATTCAAAATTTTCACTATCTGACATAATTTTCCCTTGTTTAACGAACAACAACATCTCGTTCTCTCAAATAATCCTTAACTTGTTTCAAGCTATAGTTTCCAAAATGAAAAATAGAAGCTGCAAGAGCGGCATGCGCACCACCTATAGTCAGTCCTTCAAAAATATGTTGAGGACTGCCAACTCCCCCAGAAGCGATTACAGGTATTTGAACAGTAGATGTCACTGCCTTCAATAGATCAAGATCATATCCATCCTTAGTTCCATCTCGATCCATACTAGTTAATAAAATTTCTCCAGCTCCGAGCTTTTCAACTTGTTGGGCCCACGATAGGGCATTAATACCTGTGGGTGTCCGTCCCCCATGGATAAAAACCTCCCATTCAACCGTTTTTGAGAGAAAAGTTCTTTTTGCATCGATAGCTACAACCATACACTGGCTGCCAAACTTTTGTGCCCCAGTCCTGATCATCTTTGGATTTTTCACAGCCGCTGTATTTAAAGAAACCTTATCAGCACCAGCTCTGAGAATCTTCTGAACATCCTCAGGTGAGCGAAGTCCTCCACCTACGGTAAAAGGGATAAAGATAGTTTCAGCAACTCGCTGAACAACCTCTATCATAATGTGACGATTATCAGAAGAGGCCGTAATATCTAAGAAGACTAGTTCATCAGCTCCCTCTCGGTCATACCGCTGACCACATTCAACTGGTCCACCTGCATCAACTAGGTCGACAAAGTGGACCCCCTTCACTACTCGCCCTTTATCTACATCTAAACAAGGAATAATACGTTTTGCCAGCATAAACTTTTTAGTCTAATCAATCAAATCTTCGAACACAATGAGTTACGCTTAAGGGATTGGAGTCTAAACTAATCTAGTGCATCTGAATCAACAAGCATATAAAACAATAATTAATCTTCTCTAGCCTTACTATATTAACCTTCAACACAGCGTAATGCCTTTCCTAGAGAAAATCTCTTCTCATACAAAGCTTTTCCAATCACTACTCCTTCAACACCAAGCGATTCTATTTTTTTGAGTTGTAATAAATCCTCTAAAGACGATATGCCACCTGATGCAATCACTTTGATCTCAGTGTTTTTAGCTAAGGTTCTTATTTCTGTTAGGTTAGGCCCTTTAAGCATCCCATCCTTACTAGTGTCAGTATAAATTACCCTTTCTACACCTAGACGGGACAACTCTTGAGCAAAAGAAATCGCTTTAAGCGATTCAACCTGCTGCCATCCATGGGTTACAACCAATCCATCACGAGCATCCAAACCAACTACAATTTTATTAGAAAAGTTCTTTAAAAGTTCTTCTAATATTTTAGGTTGTTGAACAGCAGTTGTTCCAACAATAACCCTTGCCGCTCCCGCATCCAACAATTCCTGAACATCTGAAATACTTCGAATTCCTCCACCGATTTGTACTGGAATTGATAAGGTTTTGAATATTTGTCGTGCGAGTAAGCGGTTATTTTTATTTGCTGACATTGCACCATCCAGATCAACCAGGTGTAACCATGATGCTCCTTGATGCTGCCATTCCTGAGATACCATAACAGGATCCTCAGAATATATGGTTTCATCCTCTATTCGTCCTTGTAATAGACGGACACACCTTCCGTTATGCATATCAATCGCAGGAAATATAATCATAGAGTTCTTATAGAAGTTTTAACTGTAGTACAACCTTATCTGCTACTCCAATTCAAAAAGCTGAATTAGTAAGCTAGGACACTAGTAGTCCAAGATACAGAGAAGCGGTCAATAACATTTTTTTAGATTCTAAAATAAATCTTATTTTTTTCTTTTAACCTTCAGATTAAGGAGAAATTATGAAGTATCCTTAAACCAATATCTTGGCTCTTTTCTGGATGAAATTGGGTAGCCCACACATTTTTCTTACGAACAACGGCTGTAAATTCCGTGCCGTACTCAGTAGTTGCAAGAACATAATCTTGATTAAATGGAGTAGCGTAGTAGGAATGAACAAAATAGACAAAACTTCCCTGATATACTCCCTTCAGCAATGGGTCAGATTTTAGAAGATAGAGCTGATTCCAGCCAATATGAGGAACCTGAACTGTTGCCGGTAGTCTCTGAACATTTCCGCGAATAAAATCTAACCCTGAAACAGGACCAAACTCTTCACTTTCAGTAAAAAATAACTGTAATCCTAGGCAAAGACCTAGAATTGGAGTACCTGTTTCTGCCTTCTCCCTAAGTAATTCAAATATTTTTTTTGTCTTCAGATTGTTCACAGCATCACCAAAAGCACCAACTCCTGGTAGAACTAGTTTATCAGCCTCTCTGATTTTTCTAGTATTATCTGTAATTTCTACTGGGATTTTTAGACTACGGAAAGCTTTTTCAACACTGTTAAGATTATTAACTGCATAATCGATTATTGTGATCACTATAGGACACCTTTTGTCGAAGGGATCCCTTCAACACGAGGATGCTTTGTAGCAGCCAAGCACAATGCTCGACCTACTGCTTTGAACATCGCTTCTGCCATGTGATGAGAATTTTTACCGTACAGAACTTCAATATGAAGATTCATTTTCCCATGTACAGCGAGGGGCCGAAAAAATTCTTCAACAAGTTCAGTATTTAAACCACCAACATTTTCAGATGAAAAGGTTACGTTACACACTAAAAAAGGGCGGCCTGAAAAGTCTACAACGGCTCGGCCTAGTGTTTCATCCATCGGAACATACGCCATGCCATATCGAGAAATTCCCTCTTTAGTCCCCAGGGCCTGATTAAAAGCATCTCCCAGTGTAATACCAACATCTTCAACTGTATGATGGCCATCTACCTCAAGATCACCTTTACATTTTACCTCCAAATCAAAAAACCCATGTTTTGCCAAAAGAATTAACATGTGATCAAAAAAATGGATTCCTGTTGAAATTTGAGAACTGCCCTTTCCATCTAAATTCAGTCTAACTGAAATGTCTGTCTCTTTTGTTTGCCGAGAAACTTCGGCTATACGTTCTTTTTTCAACTTAAACCTCCAGAAAAATGTTTAGGCCTAGTTTAAAGTTTTATTTTTTAGCTAATTGTACCGTTATTACTGCATATCAAGTTTGGATTTTGGTTTAAGAATGGCTCATAATTTTAGTCAATGAGGTTATGAACCGTTCATTTTCTTGTGGCAAACCAACAGTGACCCTCAAGCATTGGTCCAACATAGGATAACGGCTTACATCCCTAACAAGGATCCCATCTTGGAACAGGGAATCAAAAATAATTCGTGGATCCCCAGCCAACTGAAAAACAATGAAATTAGCTTTAGATGGAAAGGGCAGTACTCCAGGAATTTGTTTTAAACCAACTTGCAAGCGTTCCCTTTCAGCTATAACATTCTCAATTTGTGGTGCTAACAAGTCAAAATGAGTTAAAGCAGACATTGCAGCTGTCATGGAAAAAATATTTAGATTATAAGGAAGTTTAGCTTTAGAAATTTGTTCAACAAGTTTTTTGTTTCCCATTAGATAGCCAACTCTTAAACCAGCCATTGACATGGCCTTTGAAAAGGTTCTAAGCACAATCAAATTTTCAAAGTCTGTTAATAGAGAAACAACTGATTGACGACTAAACTCATGGTAAGCTTCATCAATAATAACTAAACCAGGGGTAGTCTTTAAAATTAGTCTCAGGTCTTCTCGCTCAAGTAGAGATCCAGTAGGGTTATTGGGGGAGCAAATAATAGTCAAATCTGCCTGACGAGATTCTGCCAGTATAGCTTTAACGTCAAACTCTAAACTCGGAAGAAGACAAACTTCTTTGCAATTACCTCCTAACATTTTTGCAAACATCGAGTACAGTGTGAAAGTAGGTTGAGAAATAAGCACTTTGGTGTTCTTTTCAATAGTGGCAATCATAAGTGCTTCAATAAGTTCATTTGATCCATTACCTACTAAAATTCCATCAGACTTCCATTGACTAAACTCAGCTAACTGTGAAATCAGAGTCGAAGGTACAAAATCAGGGTACCGACACCAAACTTTTTCAGACATAACTTTGTTAACAGCGGTTTTAATAATGTCTGGCATATCATAGGGATTTTCATTCTGATTAATTTTTACGGGAGCCCTATAGTGCTTCAAAGAATAAGGCTCAATAGCTTTGACCACTGGTTTAATTTTAGAAAGTACGTTGGTTATTTTATCTTTCAAAGTTAGATACCTAAAAATTAATTATAAATGCTAGTTTGACTAACTTAGTCCTCGTATTACCTATAAGATGATGAAAAATCAATAAACCCGATTAGGGTTTTGGCTTTGGCGATGGTAAACTTCTGGCCTCAACCTGAGACTGAAAATTAGCTCCCCTGTGACTACCATCACAAAACGGCTTATTCTGAGAATATCCACAACGACAGAGACCGATAGTTTCTCTGCCAGCAAGATCAAACAATTGACCTTGACCATCACAAATTTCAAAGTCACCAGTTACTTTTAAAGAACCATGATTGTTAACCGTAATTTTAACAACTGCCATTGTTACACCTGTCCTTTCAAAACTTTAAATATCTTTACAAAATAATTAAATAAATTCATTCAATTCCATCAAATAACCAAAATTTGTAGTTCCGGTATTTTAATCTTATCTACTCTTCGGTTTAGAAATCATCTAGATTCCCTGAGAAATATTATATGTACGTATAAAACCCTGTTTATTCACCAGACCAAGCTATCATCAGCCACTTAACCGGAGATGGACCTAGTACCTTATAACCATGCTTTACATGTCTGGGAGCAAAAACTAGTTCACCCGGTCCAACATCCTGTTCAACCTCACCCAGTTGAAACCGAGCTTTCCCCTCCACAATATAGAAAACTTGTTCTTGATTATCATGAGTGTGTACAGAAGTAGCTTTTAGGTTAGGGTCTGCATCATACTGTTGTAGAGCTATCCAAGCCATTGATGAATTAGCTTTAAGAACGGGATAGTCTCTTGGGGTAACAAAAAGAGAAGCAGAGATACCTTGGTGTCCCCCAGCCTCTTCAGAGGTCAATCTTCTTAGGGGCTTGAGTCTTTCTGAAACTAAGGTGCCCTGTAACAAACGAGCATTACTTCCACTGTCGTTGCGCCACTCCATCAAAATCATTTTGAGAGGAACATTTCCTATCACTTCATAACTATGTTTCACCTCGCTTGGAACAAAGATCAAATCTCCAGAACTAACTTTTTTAATGGATTCACCCAGAAGGAACCTAGCCTCTCCTTCAAGCACATAGAAGGCTTGCTCTCTAACTTGGCTGTAGCTTCTAACATCAATTCCTCCGCCAGCCTGGTATTGTAAAAGTGTCATTCTTGCCATTATCGAGTTAGCTTTGTGATCTACAACCGGAAGGTCAACTGGCCACATAAAAACCGAAGTACTGCCATTTCGGTGAATAAATCCATCATCTGGAAAAACTTTTGTCTCAAGTGAAGTAAGTGGCAACAATTTTTCTGCCATTATTAGGTTACTGGTTTTTGAATTAGGGCCATTTTCTTTTGTATGATTTGTAGGTATTACACAGGAAAATAACAGCAGGACGAATACAATAGTCCCTAATTGAAAACTATTTTTCAGAATTTTCATAAATTCCCCTTTTAAGCAACTAGCTCATTAAGCCGGGATAGAAACATTATTCATTAAGATAGATTGAGTACTCTCAATTAATGTACTAAATATCAACTTTTCTTTTCTTTTCACTCAATTAGTTCCGTGTGATTAAATCACTTTACCCTAAAAGTTAACAATATTAACAATTGTATCAATCCTTTTAATACTATCTAACATGATAATATCTACATCAAAAATTAGGTTGTCTTCAAAATTACTTTGGAATCTAGGATTCTTCAACTTCAAACAGATCTCTCTTGTAACACCAGCTAGATTTTTAGCATGACAAAATTAAGAAATTGTGAAAACTTCAGATCACTTTTAGCCCTTTTCCCCTTTTAGTTTAAAAGACTTTAACTTTTAAAAATTAACAATGGAACTTATTGGATATACAGACAAATTTAGCGTGACAGCAGGTGACAATCTTGAGTTCAAGATTAGCACCGATTCCCCTGATTATAAGGCTGACATAGTTCGTTTGATTCACGGAGACCAAAACCCACTTGGTCCAGGGTTCAAAGAGAAGGTTGTTGAGTCTTCGATCAACAAAAAATATCCCGGCCAAAAACAATTTACATATTGTGGATCATATGCAATGGTGCAACCCCACAAGGTTTTGGAAAAACTAAATCAATTGACTATACAAACCTGGGTCTTTCCAACACAGAGTAGGAAAAGAACACCTCAGGGATTGCTTTCGAAATGGTGGAGTACCAAAAATGACGGGTACAGTTTATTTTTGAATCATAAAGGAGAATTGGAATTTCAAATTGGCTATGGAAATGGAAAGACGATCAAATTAGCTTCTAGATTTTCCCTACAAACTAACCATTGGTACTTTGTAGCAGTAACACTGGATGTTTCTTCATTAAAAGCAACTCTCTGGTTAAAAGAATTACCTGTCTCTTCTTATGACACAAAGATGTCTTCTAGTGAATGTCCTATCCTCTCTCACCCTTTTGTCAATAATGACGCTCCCCTTCTTATCGGAGCTGGTCTTAGTAAAAAACTGCCGGATAACAGGGTTATTGGACTAAATGGCTTCAATGGAAAAATCCAAAATCCCTGCCTCTTTGGTCGATGTCTGAATTCTAAAGAAATAGAGTATTTGAACCAAGGGATTTCCCCTGAAATAATTGATTCAAAAAATCTACTTGCCGCTTGGGATTTTTCCAGAGATATTTCAACATCAACCGTTAGAGATACAGGACCGTTCCAGTTACATGGAAAAACTATCAATACCCCAAGTCGAGCTGTAACAGGATACAACTGGAGAGGCAATGAATGTGATTTTAAAAATGCACCTAATGAATACGGTGCCATCTATTTCCATGAAGACGACCTTGATGATGCTGGTTGGAAAACTGACTTTAATTTGACAATCCCTTTCGACCTAAAGAGTGGTATCTATGCAGCGCGTCTTCGAACTGAAAATAACGAAGATTACATTCCTTTTTTTGTTCGATCAAACAAAAAAGTCCAACAGGCCAAAATAGTATTTTTGATTCCTTCTTTAAGTTACCTAGCCTACGGAAATGAGAGAATGCAATTTAATTCAACGCTAGCATCACTAATGGCAACTCCAAGAAAACTTAATCATGACCCCCTCGACAATTATTTGGCAAAACACCCTGAATTTTCTGCATCTTTATATGATAACCATAGTGACGGAAGTGGTTTCATCAGTGCTTCCCGCCTGAGACCTATCACTAATCTTCGGCCAAAATATCTAAAGTGGAGGGAAGGAGGGCCCCGTCACATTGTTAGTGATCTTTATCTAGTGGATTGGCTTGAAACTAAAAACTTTAAATTTGATGTTCTTACTGACGAGGACTTACACCATGAAGGAGTAGAATCTCTTCGACAATACCAGGTTGTTTTAACAGGAGCTCACCCAGAATACACTACTGCAAATATGCTGTCAGCCCTTGAACAATACCTAGCTATAGGAGGACGCTTAATGTATCTGGGTGGCAATGGATTTTACTGGGTAACTAGCGTCTATTCACATAAACCACACATTATGGAAGTCAGACGAGGACAGTCGGGAACTCGAACTTCGGAATCAGCACCTGGGGAAAATTACCATAGCAGCACAGGAGAGTTAGGGGGACTTTGGAGACATCGTGGAAAAACTCCTAATAAACTGGTTGGTATTGGTTGTTCATCAATGGGATGGGCAACAAAATCTGGAGGATACATCCGCTCTAAAGATAGTTTTGATAAACAAGTGGAGTTTATTTTTCAAGGAATAAAAAAAGATGAAATTATTGGTAACTTTGGTTTAGCTATGGGCGGTGCAGCTGGAGATGAACTGGACCGTTTAGATTACCAATTAGGAACTCCTCGCCATGCTATTCATTTGGCATCCTCAACGGGTCATGATAATCGTTACCAACAAGTCATCGAAGATATTCTCCAAGTTAAGGATACGCAGGAATACGGAGGTACAGCTAATTCCAATGTTCGTGCTGATATGGTTTACTTTGAGACTCCCC
>CAYWYX010000010.1:0-11287 GCA_964462735.1 uncultured Acidobacteriota bacterium
TAGAGTTTTTGTTATTTTTCGGGAAATTAGACAACTGAATCAATAATAACCTCCAAAATAAATTAAAATGAATGAATCCTTTAGGGAGCCTTCGATAAAATTAGGAACATTAATGCTATCATATGGTCAAAGGCTCAACAATCGTCTCTTTGGGGGAAAATTCAATGTTACCAAGTGTCAATCGTCGGAAATTTCTGAAGACTTCTGCAATTGTTGCTAGTAGTTTACAACCAAATCTGATGAGGGCTAAAAATCCTAAAATTACCGTGGCCCAAAGCCCTTCAAGGCAAAAATCTCGATTAAAAACTGGTAGCTCTGGTGGTATTTTCATCCATCCTTGGGATATTACCGATGAGGGTATTGACAATTGCTATGATTTTCTCGGGGACCATTGTGGTCTTAATGAGATCCGTGCTGCAGCAATTTATCATGCCGGCACATTCTTACTGCCGCACAATCCTAAACATATGGTTCGATGGGACGAGGGATCTGCTTTCTTTATACCCCAGCACCCTAGGTGGAGGGAAACCAGAATACGACCGGTGGTGGGAACCTGCGTAGACACTCCTGGATATATGCATCGAATTGTAGATAAAGCCAGAAAACGTAATTGGGGGATGATTTTTTTTACTGTTTTTCATTTTAATCACAGTATGGCTCGTGCTTATCCGGAAACTTGCATGGTAGATGTAATGGGAGAACGTCATGGCAGTTATCTCTGCCCTGCTAACCCAGATGTTCGTTCCCATGATCTAGCCGTTGTAGAAGAGTTAATGGATACCTATGGCGGAGATGGAATTCGTTATGAACACCTTGGCTATGGTGGATTAAATTGGTGGAGTTTTACTCTGAACAAAATAGAGGTTCCACCTTCTCCCCGGGATAAATTCCTACTAGACTTATGTTTTTGTGCCAGTTGTTGCCACCGAGCTTTAGTGCAAAATATTGATGTCTATTCTTTTCGGAGAAATGTTAAAGATCACCTCTATCATTCTCTTCCCAAACTACCCTCAGAATGGGACAAAGGTAAAGTAGATGAGGAATGGTGTCGGAATGCTTTTGAGGGAAAACTTTGGGAATATATGGAGATGAGATTTAACACTGTAACTAGTCTATTTTGGTCAGTCCAAGAAATTGTTAATCGGTTTGGTGGGGGATTGATGCCGTTTAGGGTGCCCTACGAATTGAAAAAAGACAGGTACGGGCAGAGTTTTATGAATAAAATTGATTATTCCAAATTTTATCCTTACTTAAAACGTGTGGGTGTTGACCCCCATGGAAAAACAAAAGATGCGCAACAACGGTCTCTAGTAAAGCAAGTGAGTCAGGTCCCAGAATGGTCTGAACCAGAAACCATGCATATTCAGCACCAATATAACTCTAAAGAACCGTTATTAGAAAAAATCAAGATGTCCCGAAATGCTGGAATTCGACACCATTTTTTTCATTATTATGGCCAGTCGCGCCGAGAGCAGTTACAGTGGATTGGTGAGGGTCGAGAAGCATGGGCATGAGTGAATGCGAACAATTTATTTTTAAAGGAGTCATGAACATTAAAACAGCATGCAAAGACACCCTCATTCATACTCCAGCTACAAAATTGGTTTCAGAGGAAGGGGTGGATCTTTATCTAAGGTTGAAATTTCTGGTTCAAGATAAAATTTCTCTAGACCTTTTTTTATAATGCTAAAAGCCCTCTGCGGTGAGTCAGCAAATTTAAAAATTTTTAGGTCTTCTGGACTGATGGTTCCCCAACGTGATAATGCATCAAAATTAATAATTTCCTTCCAATAATGTGTTCCATAAAGAACTATCGTCATCTTTTTATTAATCTTTTTGCACTGAATCAGAGTCAGAACTTCCATTAGTTCATCTAAGGTACCAAAGCCTCCAGGAAAGATAACCATCGCCTTGGCTAAATAAAGAAACCATAGTTTACGCATGAAAAAATAGTGGAATTCAATGTTTAAGCTCTTAGATATAAATGGATTAGAACTCATTTCAAAAGGCAGGCTAATATTTAATCCAATGCTTTGGCCACCAGCTTGTTTAGCTCCTAAATTAGCAGCTTCCATAATACCT
Organism: uncultured Acidobacteriota bacterium; assembly: GCA_964462735.1. Taxonomy (GTDB): domain Bacteria; phylum Acidobacteriota; class Terriglobia; order Versatilivoradales; family Versatilivoraceae; genus JAKUNG01. Next base: position 2,083 of record CAYWYX010000010.1, read on the forward strand.
GGGCCACCACCAGAACAGATTACAAACCGTTTATTCTTTTTACTCACTGAAAGTGACCAAGTAGTCAAATGAAATGCTAATTCCTTAGCTTGTTCATAGTAACCAGCTAGTTGTACTCTCTTTTGAGCCTTCTTTAACTCATCCTCTCTTTTCGATAAATTCCTAGACTGTTTATTAAGACTACTCTTTACATTGCTAAGATTTTGTTTAGCAATTTTTAAAGATTCTGCCCGTGCAGAACCAAAAAAAACTATTGTGTCAGAAATTTTTTTACGACGAAACAAACTCAGTGGTCCCAAATACTCTGCCAGAATACGAAAGATACGACCATCAGGTGAATTAATAAAGTCAAGATTGTTATAGAATTTAGAAGTGATGGAACCATATTTTTTCATTTAATTTCACCATAAAAATCATCAAGAAATAGATTCTAGTAGTATATGTATCGTTTTGTGTTGATTTAGACCCACTTTGTTTTAACTAATAACCAAAGTTTTCTACAAATTTCTAAATAAAGTCTATAGTTTTACTGAATTTGAATCAGGCCCCATTTAAGCTAATTGTCTCAGTCACCTTCAACCCTACCGAATAACTTTAAGTTTCAAGTGACTCATTCTATTTTGTAACGTAAAATAATAGTAATGAGTATAGAGTAAGAGTACTTTCTATTGTTAATTTAATAGATTAAATTAACATAAAATTTATTAACATTTAGTTAAATTAAAATTAAAACTTATAATTTGTCGATGTTTTTATTTATTAAAAATTTTCCTACTAAAACTTCCAGACTACATTCGTTTCTAGCTAGAAAAGTATGCCAAATACTGGTTGGAATTATGATGATTCCCTTTTTTGGTGAAACCCCATTACTATCCCAAGATTCCAATGATTTCTTTGAAGTTCGAATTCGCCCATTGCTAATAAATAAATGTTATAGCTGTCACAGTGAAGTAATTAGTAGTGGACTTCGCTTAGATTCCCGTGATGGATTGATCCAAGGTGGAACATTGGGGCCCGCCATAGTACCTGGAAAACCAGAAAAAAGCCTACTTATTCAAGTCATAGATCATAGCCACCAGCGACTACGTATGCCACTTGGGGCAAAACTAAAAGATCACGAAATATTAGACTTGACCCATTGGATTAAGATTGGAGCTCCCTGGCCAGAAAATCCCATTAGCAGTATATCGTCCAATGAAAATAATCAAACATTCACTATCTCAGAAAATGATAAGAATTATTGGGCTTTTCAACCGGTACAATTACCCCAGTTACCAAAGATAGAAGATAAAGAATGGCCTCAATCTTCGATTGACTATTTTATCTTGGCACAGCTCGAAGCAGTAAATCTTAATCCATCTCAACCAGCTACTAAGCGCGAATTAATCCGACGAATTACTTTTGATCTCATAGGGTTACCTCCAACACCTTCAGAAATTGAGGTCTTCCTGAATGATAAGTCCCCACAAGCATGGACAAAACTGGTGGATCGACTATTAAGCTCTCCGCACTATGGAGAACGCTGGGGACGACATTGGCTAGACGTTGCTCGATATGCCGAAGATGATATCTTCGGACCGGAAGGAAATTCTGAATACCTCAACGCTTGGCGTTATAGGGATTGGGTAATTGAGGCCTTTAATAATGACATGCCTTTTGATCTTTTTGTTAAATCACAAATTGCTGGGGACCTACTACAGACAAAAAACCGAGAAAAGCTATTGGCAGGAACAGGATTTTTAGGTCTAGGTATCTGGTATTATAACGTTCTTGAACCTCCTCAGGCCCGGGCTGATGAACGTTTTGACCGTATTGATGCAATCACTCGTGGATTCCTGGGATTGACTGTGGGTTGTGCTAGGTGCCACGATCACAAGTATGATCCAATTGCTTTTGAGGACTACTGGGCTTTAGATGGAATTATGGCTAGTACCATATATAAAGAATATCCACTTTCTCCCCCTGAAGTAGTAGAAGCTTATAAAGAACATAAAGAAAAAGTAAAAGGTATGGAATCCTCGATAAAAGATTTCCTTAACCAACAGTCCATCCAACTCAGTGAAATGTTAGCATGGAAAACCTCTCGGTATCTAATTGCTACTTGGAAATTACTAAATAATCCCAACCTTTCTTTTTTAACACTAGCCCAGTCTGAAGAAATAGATCAGGAACTATTGGAAGGATGGTTTAAATATTTAACAAGTGATGAAAGACTACATCCCTATCTTAAAAAGTGGGACAAACTAAGAACTGAGGGTGGATCCTTAGAACAGGTGCAAACAATAGCTGCTGACTTTCAGTCATTAGCTTTGACCATCTTCTCTGAAAAAAAAATTCAAGATGAGAAAAATAAAATCATATTGGAATCAAACAAACCAAAGAAAAATCTCAATGTCGCTTATCTTCCCAATGGATTTCTCCCTGAAGAGGGCTGTGGCATCTGTGAGATATCGATTGAACCTATCGATAGAGAGAAATATATTTTGTGGCTTGACCTCTTTGGAAATACAGACCTTACAAACAGTTTCATGAAGGAAGAGTATGGCCTGTTTCGACTTCAAGGTAAAAAACTGGAAAGATTTTTAGAAGGGGAATGGAAAATATATTTGGACACATTGCGCAGTCAACTAGAGAGTCTAAAAAAAAGTGAACCTCCAAAATACCTTTACACTCATGGAATGACTGATTCCCCGCGCCCTCATGACTCACAGGTCCATATTCGAGGCAATCCCTATGTTTTGGGAGCAAAGACTCCTAGGCAATTCCTTACCGTCCTGACTAAAGAAAAGCCTAAACCATTCAAAATCGGAAGCGGCCGTTTGCAACTTGCTGAATCAATTGCTAACCAACCTTTAACAGCTCGAGTAATAGTCAATCGAGTCTGGCAACATCACTTCGGCCAAGGCATTGTGAGGACCGCTAGTAATTTTGGACGTTTAGGAGAGTTGCCTTCTCATCCAAAACTACTTGAATATCTTACCCATCAGTTTGTCCAACATAATTATTCAATAAAAGCCCTACACAGAGAACTTCTACATTCAGCTACTTATCAACAAAGTAGCCAGCATTCTGCAGTTCATCATGCTAAAGATCCAGAGAATCGTTGGCTTTGGCGGACTAATCGACGTAGATTAGATGCAGAATCTTTGCGCGATTCTATTTTGTCAGTGTCTGGCAGAATGAATTCGAGCATTGGGGGGACCTCAGTAAATCTGTCAAAGGATGAAAGTCGTCGAACAGTTTACGGGCAAGTAAAGCGGTCTAAAGTGGCCAATATATTAACACTTTTTGATTTTCCAGACCCTAGTTTGAGCAGCCAGCAAAGATTGGTCACAAATATCCCTTCACAGAGGCTTTTTTTCCTTAATAGTGATTTGGTTTGGAATCAAGCTGGGATTCTTGCTAAGAGTTTTAGCTTAGATGGTAAACCCATTGGTTCACAAACGGTTGATTCAGTCTACCAACTGATGTTTGGTCGAAAACCGTCGTCCAATGAAATTACACTGGCTATGAATTTTATTAATGCCAATAACCATCAAAGTAATGATCAATTAGTTGTCTTACAACAATATTTACAGACCCTCATGAGTGCAAACGAGTTCTTTTTCATTGATTGACTAGTTAGAAAAAAGGGGCAGGACGTGACAAAGCCAAAACCTAATAATTCTTTTTTTAACCGTCGTGACCTACTTCATATGATAGGTGGTGGCTTTGGAATGTATGGTTATGCTAGTCTGCTCGAAAATTCTTGCTTCCTAGCAGATTCAGCACCAAATCCAAGTAATCCTTTGGCCATTAAGGCAACTCACTTCCCCGCCAAAGCAAAACGGGTCATCTACCTCTTTATGAATGGAGGTCTTTCAGAAGTCGATACTTTTGATCCTAAACCAATGTTGACAAAGTATGATGGACAACCAATGCCAGGGGAATATCTCAAAACTGAACGTAAAACTGGTAATCTTATGAGATCACCTTTCCAGTTCAAAAAATATGGTCAAAGTGGGATTGAGGTCAGTGAACTTTTTTCTAAAGTGGCTGAGCACATTGATGATATTTGTGTGATTCGGTCTATGTATACTGATGTTCCTAACCATGGTCCAGGAATGTTTTTAATGAATTCCGGTCACCTTCAGCCTGGTCGTCCTTCCGTAGGCTCCTGGATAACCTATGGTTTAGGGACAGAAAATCAGAACTTACCTGGATTTATTGTTCTATGTCCTTCTGGAGGCCCTCCTACTGGAGGCACTTCTCTATGGAATTCAGCATTTCTTCCTGCCGTATACCAAGGCACTCGAATACCTAATAACGAGAAAACTCCTGACAAGCTTATTCAAGACATTCAAAATCAACATGTTACTCCGGCTCAGCAACGTCAGCAGCTTGATTTACTTGGACAACTGAATAATCTTCATGGCCAGAAACGCCCAGATGATCCTCAATTGGAAGGGAGTATCCATGCAATGGAAATTGCTTATCGAATGCAGGCTGAAGCTCCCGAAGTTTTCGATCTCTCTAAAGAAACAACAGCGACCATAGAAAGATATGGTCAGGGGGACTTTGCTAGAGGCTGTCTTATGGCATTACGTCTGGTTGAACGAGGAGTTCGAATGGTTCAAGTTTATTTTGGAACCGGCCAGCCTTGGGATAGCCACTACGATATCATGGCTCATCAAAGGCTAGCCCGTGAAGCAGACCCTGCAATGGCAGCCTTGCTTCATGACTTGAAGGAGCGTGGACTTTTTGAAGATACCCTTGTAATCTGTGGAAGTGAATTTGGTCGTACTCCTGCAGTTGAAACTAGTGGAGCCAGCATTGTTCAAAATGGACGAGACCATAACCATTGGGGTTACTCGGTTTGGATGGCAGGTGGCGGTGTAAAGGGAGGAATGACCTATGGAAGTACAGATGACTTTGGATTTAGGGCCATTGAAAATAAAGTCCATCCTCATGACCTACATGCGACAATCTTAAATCTGCTAGGCTTTGACCATGAAAAACTGACATACCGTTATAGTGGCCGGGACTTTCGACTAACAGATGTTCATGGAAGAGTCATAAAAGAAATTTTAGCCTAACAATTATAGCTTCATTTTTGAAGATACATACTTTTCCTCATTAGATATTAAGAGAGTGTTTGGATCCTTGGTAGCAATCAGACTTTTTTTCAGGGTACTCTAAAAAATTTTAAATATTCGTTTTAGAGGATTAGAATTTAATCAATAATGGAGTTAAGGCAGTCAACACAAAGTTCGTTTTTCAACGGAATGGGATTCCATCATGAATAAATTTCTAGTTTGTCTTTTATGGCTGTTCCTTTGTTCAAATACTTTGGGCCGGGACAAAAAAATGCCACCCTCTCCAATATTCCTAGATGCGACAACTGTTGCAATAGTTAACCAAACTGGCATTTTAGCTCTTTCTGATAAAGTTTATACCGTTCTCATGAAATGGGGTAGATACCGCATCATTCATGATGCTGATGAAGCAGATCTAGTTTTTGTGATCTCTAACAAAGCAGAAATTAGTGGTTACAAAATGAAGGGTAGTGCTGTAAGTGCTGGTGGCAATCTCCCTAGTCTTCCCGTTCCAATATTACCTGGAACTCCACAGGTGTCTGCAGGACTTGGGAGGGCATCCAGTTCATCAAAGCTTCTAAAGGAAACTACAACATACGTTCATATCATCGACAGAACAACAGATGAGATAATATGGGCAGACTCAAGACGTGCCAAACTTAAGGACAAGGGTAAAGACAGTAAAGTTAAACAAATTATCAAGGAACTCAAAAAACGTGTTGAAAAGATGGCAAAACGTAAAAACAAAAAGTCATGACTATTGGGTTGTCCTTTCAACTCAACTGGACCAACATGGTAGAGGTTAAATAGAATTAATGTTTTTCTCTAGTTTTTTTGGGTTTCTTGTCGATATATCGCATTGCAATAAGCCAAAAATAATCTCCCAGCACAATGCAAAGCTATCAAATCCTACCTATTAATAATTTTCAGAATATAGGGTGGAACCTTGATTTTACTTAATCTATTTTTGGATTAAATTTTAGGTTTCGTCGTCCATTCAGCAGAGCACCCAACCAGGTATACCTGACTAATTTTTGATATATTAATAGCAAAAAGGCAGTAATGACTGTGCAGATTAATAGGAATTTAAGGGTAGCTGGAAATTCCCACTCTCGGATTATTATTTGACCTAGGATGATTAGTGGCAAGTGCATCAAATAAAGCCAATATGAGGAATCAGATAAGTAACGTATTTTTTTACTTGTGTTGGAGAAAAATTTCCTAAACATTCCCATTAAACCAAAAATCATCATCCATGGGTATGTCGCTTGGAAGAGGACTGAAAAAAAAGAGTTAATTTTAGAATTGCTGTCCAGCTGAAAAGTAGTAGCCAATCCAGATGGAAAGATGACAAACAATCCAACTAATAAGGTCACCCACCACCCCTTACTAATTCGTCCGTCAAAGTCATCACAGACATGGTAGATAATGCCAAAGCCAAAAAAGAGGGCATAAAATCCCAGAACATGTGGTATAGGTAGAATTCCAGCTGAAAGATCTGGTCCAAAGCTTGGCACTTTGCCACCAGATCCCATAAATGACTGCAAAATCATTGTCAATGGAACTAACAATAAATACCGCCCTGATGATAACACTAACCATTCAGGACATTTTAGTGATGGTAACCACTGAATAAACAGGATCATCAATATAAAAACTAAAAGGAGCCAAATAAGGTGCCATAGAAACCAGAGGTGATGCAATACCGGGGTATACATAAAGCCGACCCATAAGTTGTTCAATTTCTTTTTAGTCTGTCCCCCCTTTTGAATAGGTCTGGCTTTGGTTATCTTAGCACCCTGTTTTTCCAACATCTCTATAGTGCTTTGTTTGTTTTCCTTCATTTTTTGTACATCCAATTCAATGTCTAAAATGCCTGCCACAAACAAGGTTGTGCGCATATCAAGCTGAGCAGCATCTATCGCCGTGAGTCCCTTATTAGTCCTAACATTAACATCTGCACCATTCTTAATGAGGAGATCAGCAAGTTGGATTCGACCAAAAATAGCCGCACAATGCAAAGGAGTTCCACCATCACTATTTTTTTTGTCTACCTCAGCATTTTTCTGAATCATGAATTGAACTGCTTCTATTTGCCCAGCACTTACCGCCCAACACAAAGGTGTCATTCCTAATTTTCTGTCTAAGGCATTAATATCTACCCCCTTAGTTAGGTGTCGATCAATTTCATTAAGATTACCTAATTTAGCATCAATCCAGATGTTAGATTTTGGATTGATAGTAGCTCCTATCTCTCTTTTATATTTAAAAGTTTTTTCTAAAGCTAAACTAATAATCCAATTTTGGAGAGGAATGACAGTAACAAGTCCTAATAAAAGGGGAAATAATATGCGGCGAATACGATGTTTCAGCAACTTCTTTAATCCAAACTTCTTCCAAAGCATAGCGGTAAAAAAACCACTCATCACAAAAAATAAGGGCATCCGAAAACCATGGATAGCGGCAAATACTATCCCAAATGCATCGTTTCGCTGTATGTCTTGTACCACCCAAGGAATATTTACAAATGATAAACCAGCATGCAACACAATACCCAACAGCATCGCAAAAGTACGTAGAGCATCTAGGTCATTGCGTCTCTGGTAGGTATTAGTTTCACCTAGTGTTAGCAATGAACCCTCTTTTTATTTATTTTTTACTTTAGTTTGGAAGGAATCCTACAAAATATTGATTCTTGACCCACTTAATTTCTTCTACAAAAGATACCGGTAGCTATTAAGGTCTAACTTAGCCTAATAGCTACCGGTATTCTAACAAACGACTCTGAGAATAATCTTTGCTTAATAAATGATGTTCTTAATTATTATTAGCTCCTTTTTCAAACCGCTTTCTTAAACCTTCTCTAAGTTGTTCCCTGCGATTTTTCATTCTAGACCTTCGTTTCTCTCCTAATTGCTTCTTTTTATCTTTTTGCTCAGCTGTTAGGACATTGCCAATTTCCACTCTAGCCTTGCTACCAATAGCTATGAGTTGGCCCTGAAGCTGACCTAGCAGTGCAGCCAGAGTATCGATCTGTACCATGTCCCCAGCTCCCATTGCTGCTCTCAAAGCTCGCTTGTTGCTCCTAATTTGTTCGTGGATGGGTCTAGATTGTTCAGCAGATGCTCTTTTAAAAGCTTCTATATCAGCTAACTGAGCCTCTGTTATTCCAAGATATTCAATCATCAGGTCACTCATCATAGCATCCTTACCAAATCCACCACGACGAGGTCCTCTTGATTCCCGTTTTCTATTGCCTTTAAATCTTCCTGGTCCTTTATTGACACGTCCACCACGAAAACCAGGGCCACGGCGCTCTTCATCCTTAAAGCCGGAAATTTTTCCATCTCTTTGGGCAAAAGCGGATTGCATCAAAAATACTAAAGCCACTAAAAGAGTAAAAACTGTGCTCCATTTCTTTGCTATGTTTGAGATCAAATTCATTAGATTTACCTCCTTATTTTAGACTTTGAGCATTACCTAATACTCCAAAGAAGTTTTTGTTTCTCCTATATTATCTATTAGACGACAAATCCAAAAACGAAGTTGCAAAGAGTTTGTGAATTTTACGTGTAGTTTTGTCAATCAATAAAACCAGTTCTTGACATTTCTTTAGATTGCCATCTCATTGAGAACCTGAAAAAGGAAATAAACGTCAATATGGTGGCTAACTATAGCTTAAAGACCACCACTAGCGATATAGACATGTTCTAGGGCCATAGTTAACTACTATGAACCCAAAACATGCCCATTCAACTTAAAATAGAATAGGGGTAAAACTGAAGAACGAACTCTAAAGGAGAAGAAACCTAAGATTTGTTCGATGTTCGAACTAACCTCAAACTCTCTAATGACCTTTACCGTGCTGAAAATACATCCAACATGGGTACTGGTCCCCCACTAGTAACTACCGTTGGCATCACTCCATTCCATTTCTCCACAGCAGCTCCCTGAACTTCAATTTTCCGTAGCTCGATCAAATCTTTAGTTATATTTGCTTTCTGCAACCTCAATCCTTCAGCTTCTGCTCGTGCCCGTGCGACTTGTTGTTTGGCTTCAAACTCTACACGCTGCAATGCATTCTCTGCCTCCAAAGCTTGTTGAACTGCAGTCACCTTAGCTTCAATAGC
>CAYWYX010000010.1:11387-25353 GCA_964462735.1 uncultured Acidobacteriota bacterium
CTGATAATTTAATGTGACCTCGGTACTAACCACCTGTAAATCCTGACTTGAAGAGGTTGCAGGAGCAGTATACTTCTTGATCTGAGTGGACATCAAAACCACCTCTTCCATGAAAGGGATTTTGAAATAGAGACCTTCATTGTAAATCTTCCCGGTGACAGCTCCAAAACGCAGCAAAACACCTCTCTCACCTGCACCCACAGTCCCAAAGGATCCACCAAGTACACTTAAAATAACAATGACCACTACGACACCTAAAAGCTTTTTACCTAATCCAGCTGGAAGTCCAAACTCTTGTCCAACGTACTTCTCCATAAGACATCTCCTTTTCTGAAATGTTTTCACTCATAAAAAAACTAAAATTAACACTAATGTAGTATTTTACGTCACTCTTAACCAGAAAGGCACCTTTTTCATACAGTGTTTCATCACAAAACAAAAAATGGTTGTTGGCACAAGATTTGTTTTTCGTGTAAGTTTTACTATTAAGAGGATAATACAATGCTATTCCCCAATATAAACAAATGGTTACCATTTAAGTTAGGAATATTAAAACTGATCTGTATTGGTTGTGGGTTAGTTCTATTAGGTTATTTTTTTCTAAGGATGATTTGGATATTTATCTTTTGGATTTTTGTACTTATATTTGTCTTAGTTTTGTCAAAACTTATCTACTCATATTTGTTCTCTAGAGAGAATTGAACAAGGTGTTTTTCTTTGTAAATCCCAAACCTAGATCTCTTTTAAAAGAAAGAATCATCTTAATCACCAAAATGAGCAACCAGTTGATTTGCTCGATAATTGAAAATTCGTTGTAGATCTGGTGTTACTAATAATTTATTGACCAACCATCCTCCAGAAACACTATACCGGACAAAGTCCTCTGCCAAGGGCCCCCATCCTTTGCCACAAATCGATGTTCATGTAACCAAAATCGATAGGGACCTCTGCGTTGCTCGTCCACAAAACAGCATGGTGGATCCCAGACAGTAATTTCACTTTTCCATTGCAGAGGCATACCATGAATCTTTAAACTATAATCAATCAAAACACCTTCTGCCATTGAACAACCATTGGTTTTTAGAACTTTAAACTTCAACCAGAGAGGTGTTATTTCTTTCAGGTTTCTTGGTTCAGCGAAAAAAGAAAAAACTTCTTCTAAATCCTTTGGCAACCAAGTTTGTCTTTTTAAAAAATATTCTTTCAATATTTGAAAGTTGAGAAAACTGAATGAGTAAATTAAAAATTCTCAGTTTTAATTTAGGACATTCCTTATGGGCGGAATCAAATCTAGTTAACAGACATTGTCTTGTCCATATTTTTTGATAAATCTTCCTATATTCTAGTTAATAGCACTAATGGTGCCGGAGGGGGGACTTGAACCCCCACGTGGGGTAACCCACGCTAGATTTTGAGTCTAGTGCGTCTGCCAATTCCGCCACTCCGGCTTATCGTAACTACTGCTCAAACAAATTCTCAAAACCCTACGTCATAAGAAAAATAGTAGTAAACCTACAAATATCGTCTGGAGATTAGCATACCAGTAAAGACGTTGCAAATTCCCTCTAATGTTATCTCAATACACTAACTTATATGGAAAACTCTGAAGATTAATCATTAATCTGGAATTTGATTCGATTGAATACCAGCAGAGATAACTTTGCTCTTTTAGAACTAAGACTATTATTTATGATAGGAAAATTAATAACTCCTAAACTAAATTTCAAGTAGAGGATTTGAACTGTTTAACAAATATCAAAAATAAAGTTTCTATATTTTAGAAAGACCTTATTTTTTTAAAAATTAAGGATCGTTACACTCATTGAAACCCTTAGCCAACAAAACTCTAATTTTCTCCGAAATTATGGGAGAAGGTAACTGGGTTTTTCCCAAAACAATAAAAGCAAAGTTTTCAGCTATAATTTCCTCGGGATGGATGACATATTGAGTATTTCTACCAATTTGATCAAAAAAGTCAGACACTTCTTCTATCTTAACCATCTCGAATGCATGCTCATCCAAAATTAAAGGCAACTCTCTACTAGTGGCTGATATTAATAATAATCGAAACTCCAAATACTGAAAAAAGCTTTCTTCTTGCTCAGAATCGTACCGCTTTGTCTTAGAAAATAAAATCGGTGCAGCCCAAAAAAGGTTATCTTTAAATTTGATTTGAATCCAATGAAGATTCATTGGTGCATCAGGATTTGTTATCTTTTGATCTTCTAACTCAGTCGGAAAAATATGTTTGTTGTATTTTTGAAAACCAATAATTTGATAGAGTTGATCCCGTAACTCCTCTTGGTAACGTGAAAGGATATGGAATAGTTCGTGGGCAACAAGATGATTGAGTTGTTCTTGAGATGACTCTAATCTGTGTTGAGGAATAATAATTGCTTGACCTCGAGTGTAGGCAGCATTCCCTTCTTCATTACCCGTTGTTTTAATTAGAAAAATAGTGCTAGGAAAATTGAGGCAAAACTTTGTTAATCCCAACTTAATCTTTTTTATTGCCTTCAAAACTTTTTTTTGTTCGTCTACTTGCCATGGAAGAACTTGTCTACTTATGAAATCAAGAAATTCTTTCTCTGTAACATCTGTTTGGACCTTTAATCTTGCAGACCTATCAAAAGGACTTAATTGTTTAATGAACTCATCCCTTACCACTAGAATTTCTTTACCTTTGGCCACTGAAGTAAATACTAGACCCAAAGGTCTGGCAGAAACAGCAGTTGATAGCAAAAGTGATATAAAGCAAACTGAAAAGATTCTTATCCAAAAAACAAAGTTTGTTGCTTTATCTTTTAAACAAACAGAATGAAGTAACATGTTCTTCTATCCAACAAGCCTCCGATTGACAAGATTTTCTTAAAAATACTCCTACCACCTCAAAACTGTCGCACCCCACGTAAATCCAGAACCAAAGGCGGCTAGCACGACTAAGTCCCCTGATCCAATCCTTCCCTGACGTGTTGCTTCGTCCAACGCAATAGGAATAGATGCAGCTGTAGTATTGCCATACATTTGAATGTTGTTGAAAACTCGATTCGGTGAAATCTTTAGGGCACGAACAACCGCTTCCGAAATTCTTAGATTTGCCTGATGAAGAATCAAAAGTTTCACATCCGACAATTTCAAATTATTGGCTTCTAAGCCTTCTCGTACTGACTGTTGCATACGATCTATAGCATGCTTGAAAACGTAGCGACCCTCCATCCGGGGATAATGCCTTCCTTGTTGCATCATTTCTTTTGTTAAACGAGGTTTCTGAATTGAGGATGGAGCTTCGATCCATAGCTTTTTAGCAAATTTCCCTTCCGAATGTAGGTGATTTGACAGAATTTTTCTCTGATCATCACTTGACTTTCCAACCACCACTGCCCCAGCGCCATCTCCAAAAATAACTGCTACTTCTCGACCACGAGTATTCATCTCAAGACCTGTAGAGTGTACTTCTGCTCCAACAACGAGGACATGTTGATATGTACCAGTTCTTACAAATTGGTGAGCTATAGCCAAACTATAGATAAAACCCGTACATTGGTTACGAACGTCGAGTGCCCCAACATTTCCAATGCCTAGCTTATCCTGTAGTAAACAACCGCATCCTGGAAAATTGTAATCGGGACTAAGGGTCGCAAAGATAATAAAGTCAATATCATTAGCGCTAAGACCTGAAGATTGTAGTGCACGTTGTGAGGCTTTAAGTCCTAGATCTGAAGTCCCAACTCCCGCCTCAACATAGCGACGCTCTTGAATCCCAGTGCGTTGCTGAATCCATTCATCTGAAGTATCCATTTTTTTTTCTAATTCGGTATTGGACACTATTCTTTCTGGCAAAAAACTTCCAGTACCTAAAATTCTTGCATCAAACATAGGTTTTAAAATCCTCCAGTTTTTTTTATTCAGATTTGTCCCAATAATAGCGAATAAGATCTGTAGATTTTGGTGTTGCCTGAACTTGCCGTAAAAGAGTGGTGATCTGTCCACGATGATAAGTAGAATGATTTAAAACATGAAGCATAGCCTGCCAAAGAAAATTCGAAAGTTTTTTTCCTTCTAAAGTTTCGTAGGTAACTATCTCTTGAATCATTTTGTTGTCTAATCCCTTTACAAAGTTTATTAGATCTAAATCAACTTCCATCCAGAGACTATTTCCTTTTTTTGGAGTACTGAACTGACCTTGTTGGAGAGACTGACTAGGTGAATTTCCTTGCCATCTCCTAAGCCAAGCCCACTGTGCTGACACTAAGTGGGTAATCGTACCCTGAATAGAACCAAAACTCCCTCCTAGATCTTGTTTAAATGCATGTTGTGTTAAGACTTCAATTGAGGTCCGCACACGATCGTTAGCCCAAGAGTTATAAGCATACAAATCAAAAAGATCTTCAATTCTCATGGCATGGCACCTCCAAAGAGTTGATAGCATATTGTAGAATTTTTCTTACCATAAATTAAATGATGTTTTGATCGGGTTGTAAACCCTCTACAGAAAACTTTAAAAATAAAACCTTCTCTAATTCCTTAAAAAATAAAGATATCCTTTTCTAGGTATAGTTTATTTAAAGACTTTCCTAATGCCAATTTTTGATTTAGAGCAATACTTTAATATAATGAAATAAGCTAATGTTGATTCTTAGCAAATTGACAGAGGTTCTTTAGGCTGTTAGCATTTGTTCATTCAAGACCTTCAGGATTTCTGAGGCCTTTAATGCTATTAACTCAATTCTCTGTTCAAGTAAAAATTAAAATAAAATAGGAGTGACCCTTGGCAAGGTTAACACGTCAAGAAATTTTAGAAAAAGACAGCTTTATGGTCTTGGTTGAAAAGATCCGTCAGTTCTTTATTCATTATAGGAAACAACTTCTGAGGAGTTTGGCATTGCTTGGAGTAGTTCTAATCTTTTTTTTAGGGGTTTTATATTATTCAGCTCGACAGAAAGAAAACTCTAGGAATGAGTTAGCTTTAGCACTAGAGATTTATCGAAGCCCAGTAACCAAAGATATTTCAGGATCCCCTCCAAGAGGAAATAACGTATCTTTTAAAACATCCACAGAAAAATACCAAAAGGCATTGGAACAGTTACAGGGTGTGGCAAGTCGACATAAAAACCGATCTGCTGGAAAAATTGCAACATACTATGTTGGTTTATGCCTCAGTGAATTGAAAAGGACTGAAGGAGCTATAATACAGTTAAAATCACTGAGTCAGGAAAAATCAGATTACGGAGCTTTGGCCTTAGCTGCTCTTGCTAAAGTTTATAGAGACTCTGGGAACCTCGAGGCAGAAACTAAAACCTACCAGCAACTGGTAGATCGAGATGCCCTAACAACACCAAGTGAAACAACAGCTATGCATTTGGCAAGGCTTTATGAGCTTCAAAAGAAACAAAAAAGAGCTATTGAACTTTATGAAAAAGTTATTCGAGACTTTCCATCTTCTCAGTTCTCATCTGAAGCAGAACAACGGTTAAAAAAAATCTCTCCCTAATGGAACAATCTCTTCGGCAAAAAACAGAGAAAAGAGAAGCACAAATCTTAGCTCCGCAAGCAGCACTAAGCATAAACACACGTGGGCGCCAAATTGAAGAATTACCCTGCCCAATTCGAACCTCTTTTCAACGTGACCGTGACCGAATTCTCCACTCTAAATCTTTTCGTAGGTTAAAACACAAAACCCAAGTCTTTTTGTCCCCTGAAGGTGACCACTATCGAACCCGCTTAACTCATACTTTAGAAGTATCTCAGATAGCTAAAACCATTAGTAGAGCTCTATGCCTAAATGAGGATTTGACCGAGGCAATCGCCCTTGGTCATGATCTGGGTCATACACCATTTGGACATGCAGGTGAAGCTATTTTAAATGAGATAGTACCTAGTGGTTTTAAACATTACCTGCAAAGTCTTCGCATAGTGGATAAGTTAGAAAGAGAAGGCAAAGGACTTAATCTCTGTTGGGAAGTCAGAGATGGTATTCTCAAACATTCCAAAGGGAGTGGTGCTGTTTTTACAAGCCAAGATAAGGGTAGGCCAGCAACCAGAGAAGGTCAAGTTGTTCGTGTTTCAGATGTAATTGCCTATGTCAACCACGACTTGGATGATGCTTTAAGATCAGGATTGATCAAATTTTCAGACATTCCTATAGAAATGACCCAACATTTAGGGTCAACCCACAGTCTCCGAATAAATACTTTGGTTCAAGATGTAATTGACTCTAGTCTGAAGGTAAAACTAGAGAGAATTACTATGAGTCCTAAAATTTTGGAGACCATGATGGAATTAAGACATTTTCTTTATCGAACTGTTTATGCTCTCAGTATTCCCAAAGAAGAAATGCGAAAAGCTAAAAAAATTCTAGAGGATATTTATCATCACATTCTAGAAAATCCTGATCTAATCCCTAATAAATATAAACGTTCTGGAGAATCGTTAACTCTTAATGCATCTGACTTCATAGCGGGCATGACTGACCGATTTACCTTGAACTTCTATCAACAACTCTTTTTACCTAGAAGTTGGAATTCTCTTTGAATACAACTTAGTAAACTTCTAGGTAAAACTTACTAATTGGATTGATTTGAGGTAAGAACATCTATGTTAAGGAGCCTGCTCGACAATAATCCTATCCAGTTGAATACGAATGGTCTTAATCTTGAACGGCAGATCAAACGGAGTGTTAGGCTTGACAGCTGGATATTTAGAAAAAACATAGTTTTCTAGAAGAAAGTCTAAAAAAATTTTGGGAACTTCTTGTCCATTTAATAGGACATTTAGAATTTCATAGCGACCAGTTCCATTTTCTGTAATTATTCTACTTTCAATATTTAATGTATGTTTGCCAGTTAAAAGAGTTGTAATCAATGGACTGCTGGGCCGGTTCAAACTTGACCTTACTTTATCAAAATCCACCAATAATTGACCTAAAATCACATCCTGTTGCAAATCAACTTGTATTTGACTAATACCTGATGGAAAGTATTTCTCACCTTTCCGACTTAAAAAAGTGTTAATCTCTGATTCTGAAAATTCTGTTACAATTTTTTTCGAAGCTGAATTCGTTGAGAAAATTAATTCTAACTTATTCAAAAAAAGATGCGTTTCATTGATTGCACAGGACTTATTTGACTTGGGAACTTCAGAAGAAGTCTGTTGTAACCACCAAACACAAGTACCCACCAAAAGAAAAATCAATAAAGAGATCAGTACTCTTTTCATCTTTTAGCCCCTGCTAGAAAATATGCATTGGTTTAAGCTTTTTCTTCTTAAGCTATCACTCGACCACCTTGAAAGTGCGCTCCCAGCGAGTTTTGTGGAAAATATTTACAATTACATTTACAAACTGATTGATTCGATCGACCATTGAGTCTTGTAGATATTCATTGGGATCGGTTTCAAAGGACCAATATATTACAGAAGCCTGTCCAACAATATTTTTTCGAGGAACAAACCCCCAATATCGACTATCAGCACTATTATCTCTATTGTCCCCCATTGCAAAATAATTGTTTATAGGTACTACAATGTCCTTACCCTCAGTAAAATCTTTAAAATATCTGTAGCTCAAAAAAATTTCTCTATTTAATCCATAGTCAGAAAAACGACTAATCCAAGTCTCAGAAAGAGGTAGATTATCTCTAATTTCAATATCTGTTCGTCCTGGACGTCTATGAAAAACGTATGGTTCTTTGACCAGTTCCCCATTGCGATATAACTTTTGATTTACTAAACGAATCCGGTCACCAGGAAGGCCTATAGCCCTCTTCACATAATGTTTTGTAGGATCATCAGGATATCGAAAAACAATTACATCACCATGTTGCACCTCCTGAAATGGAAGTAATGACTTCAACCAACTGTCAGGGTTACCATAGATGAACTTGTTTACTAGAAGATGGTCTCCTACCAAAAGATTTTCTTCCATTGAAGGAGTTGGAATTTTGAAAGCCTGCACAATAAATGTTGTTCCAAAAAGAGCAAGAACAATAGTCACTGCAAAACTTTCAAGGTACTCCAGTAAAGTTGATTGCTTCATAGCCTTAACAAAAAAAATTCATCTTAAGTTAATAATATAAGACATCTAGTATAACTGAACCTATTCTTCTCACTCCACAGTTTCTAAAGCCAACCGAGCTGCCTCTTGTTCAGCATCCTTCTTAGTAACTCCCTGTCCTTCCGAAGAGAACCCCTCTCCAATTTTTAATTGAACAAAAAACTTTGGATTATGGTCAGGACCAAGTATTTTAATAATGGAATATTTTGGTAGTGGTCGACCCAGTGAATGCATTTTTTCTTGGAGACGAGTCTTATAATCCTTAAAAGTTACTTGCTCTGAAACAATTCTTTTCCACTGACTTTCCAATTGACTTAAACAAAAATGCGTTGCTCTTTGAATACCTGCATCTAAAAATATAGCTGCTACTAGTGCTTCCAGAGCATCTACCTGTAGGTCTGGATTATCTCGACCACCTATTTTTTCTACACCTTTTCCAAGCCTAAGGAATTTTCCTAATTCTAGTCGAGATGCTACTTGAGACAAGCTCCTAGCACTGACAAGTTGTGCTTTTAGTTGAGTTAGTGGTCCTTCTTGCAATGATGGGTGCTGTTTGAGGAGAAATTCACTAACAACAAATCCTATAATAGAATCACCTAAAAACTCCAGTCGCTCATTGTTTCCGCAAATAAGACGATGCTCGTTAGCGTATGCGCTATGAGTTAAAGCCTTAACAAGAAGGGACTGATCTTGAAAATGATATCCAATTCTTTCTTCTAACTCTGAAGGTTCTTTTTGCATCTCCAATTGAAGGTTCCGATTAAACCGTATTCAAAGTAAAATCAATCTGAAAGGTTTCATTCCCAAATATTTCTTACAAAACTTTAATAGTCGGTGTTTATTAATTTAATTTTACCGTATGAATCAAAAAGTAATATCTAAAAGTTTCCTTACAAAGCTAATCTATCCTTAGATGTCAGGAGCAAATCTGGTAAAAGGACTATACAAAATACATTTCCCCATCTTCATGGAGAAGGTTGGTTTGGACTAAAGGGATTTTCAAGACCTTGTTGAGCAACAGTTTGTGCATTACGGGTGTCGTCCTTAAGCTGAATAGCAGCTAAATAATGGGCAATAGCCTCTGTTCGATTGTTCTCTATATCAAATAATCTTCCTAGGTAAATGTGGGACCATACTTTAATTGAATCTGAAGATGACATCGAGCCTATTGCTTTAATGAAATAATCTCTCGCAAGCGTTTTATTACTTTGATTTACAGAAATAATTCCTAATCCATACAAAGCATCTCCATTATTAGGATCATATCGTTCAAGAACTAATTTAAAAAGTTCCTCAGCTCTTTCTAGTTTACTATTACCTAAACTGATTTTTGCTTGTTTAATAGTTCTTTCCAATCTTGTTGGTAATGATGAACCTTTATTAGATACGATAGTTGGTTTTTCTTTCAAATTTTCCAGAACAACTCTAATTTTATCAGTATCCAAATCGTCAAGAAGATTGCGGTAGTAAACACTGAATCCTTCCCTTTTTTTTTCGAACTTCTCTAGTCCTTCATAAAAGTGTCGTGTTAGTAAGGCTCCGGAACCAATTGCCTTTTCTAATAGATCTCCAGTAGCACCATTCGATGTTTTATCAAGTCTCATTTCGACTGCTTTGATCAAACTTTCAGTAACCATGACCCTAAGATCTTGGTTGGAATTTCCTAAAGTCTCTCCTAAATCCTCCACCATCTGACTCAAAATCTTACGAGTGTCAATTGATAATGGATACTGAGCAGTGTAGGGATCAAGTAAAAAGTGGAGTAACTGGTGGCGAATTTCTTTTGTCTTTAAAACTTCAGAAGGTCCGAAAAGAAAGTAGTAACTGCTTTGATAAGTTCTAGCATTGAAACTCTTCGGAGGAACCAAAAATTCAGGTATAAAAATCAACTGCCGACCGCGATAAGATCCTGAACTTATCCTTAAATATCCTTCAGTCTTCAAAATAAGGTCGTTGATAACTGGTCGGTAGGCTAGTATCGCACGCCTATAAAGATGCCTGTAGCGACTCCAAACAGTCTCAACTTTAGCAGAAGAGTAAAATTCTCTTAGAAGATTAGAAAACCCCGTTACTGACCATGCATCTGGAGGTAACTGACCAAGCGAAATTAACGGCTTGAAATTTGGAGGACCTTCTAACACGAGAGCAAGCGAGATATAACTAGTAATTTGATCTTCTATGGTTCCTTTTTGTTGATGAGTTTCATAAAAGTTCTTTAGTTTTTTCTTTAGTGGGATGGGAATTTTCCGAAATTCTCGAGCTACCTGTTGTCCAGCAGGGTGAATAGAGAGTAATCCTTCATCGAAGCCTGCAGCCCTTAATGCAGCCATAACTGTAAAGACCCTTATGTCTCCTTGAATCATGATCGGGGATGACTGTGCTAAGGCGTAGTGATTGAAGATTATGAAACTTAATAAGTAAACAAATTGAAAAATGCGAGCGTTAAACATTAAAACCTCTTTAAAGTAATAATAGAGTCACCTTAGCTTCTAAAATGATCAAAGCCTTTAGGTGGAAGAGGGACTATCCGACCTTCTTCATATGTCAAGCAGATTTCGGGCTCATCCGTAACATAGCCTATTTGTTTAACAGGAACACCCTCTATTTTATTAGGAACCTGAATTTCTTTTTTTGCTGGGACTGAAAATAATAGTTCATAGTCTTCACCACCATTAAGACTATAGTCTAGCAATGGTTTACTAACCAACGAACGCACAGTAGAGTTCAATGTAGGAAGAGGAATTTTTTTTGAGTTAATCACAGCACCTACGTTACTAGCTTTACAAAGATGGGATAGATCAGTAGAAAGTCCATCACTGATATCAAGAAGAGCTGAAGCACAATGATTCGTAGCCAACCATCGTCCGACTTTAATTCGTGGTTGAGGGCGAAGATGTTGACTAATTAAATGAGTAACAGCCTTTGATCTTCCTACACCACAACGCAACAATTCTAAACCAATTGCTGACACTCCTAACTCACCAGTTACAAAAATTTTGTCTCCAGGTTGAGCTCCTTTTCGAGTTATCAATTCTGTTGGTTTAACATCACCTAAAATTGTTACACTCAAAAATACAGGTCCTGAAGATGCACTGGTATCTCCTCCAAGCAGAACTGTTTTAGTGTCTCTAGCTAACTCCATCATACCTTTGTACATACGGGTTAAAAAGACCCCGGATTTAACTGGAGGGACAGCTACAGAAATAGTAAAACCTATTGGGTCGCCTCCCATAGCTGCAATATCACTGAGATTAACAGCTAGTGCCTTCCACCCAAGATCTTCTGGACACATATATTGCAAATCAAAGTGAATACCTTCCACTAAAGCGTCAGTTGAAATTAGAGTTAGTTTATCCGGGCATTGGGTTAAAGCAGCAGCATCATCTCCAATTTGAAGAATTATTCGTTTTGTTTTTGGAATATGCTGGTTAGCTAGTTTTTGAACCTGTTTGACTAGCTCTAATTCGCTTTGGTCCTGGGGACTAGCTGACATAACAATCCATTCCTAGTAACACATGGACACCCAAGGAAACACACAATTTCTAGTGAATTAACCTTAATGAAAACTTTTGTTGGGTTTTCTGTCTGTCAGACAAACCTACGATAAAACTGTTCCTTAATTTAGATTCCTTCAAAAGCAAACCTCTTTTCCCAAACTAAGTATCAGTTAAAATGTCTTTCTATTAGTTCAACTATAGATTCTGTACTTTTAGTCTCTATTTAGATTTTCAGTATCTAACCCCTATTTAAGGTCAAATCATTTGATTTCAAGTAGCTCACGAAGCTCTGCCATAAATTCTTGTTCGGTAAAACCCATGTGAACAGACGCAAACCGCACATAAGCCACTTTATCGAGTTGTCGAAGCCTCTCCATTAGCATTTCCCCAATTTCTGTCGTACTCCGCTCACGATCGGAAGATTCATGAACAAACAATTCGAGTTCATCAACAACTAATTCAAGTTGGTTATTACTAACAGGGCGTTTCTCACAAGCCTTAGTGATACCTAGCATTAGCTTCTGTCTATCAAAATTTTCACGGGAACCATCTTTTTTTATTACCTTATGAGGAATCTCGGCTATTTTCTCATAACTTGTAAACCTCCGATTGCAACTCAGACACTCACGTCGGCGACGAATGGCATCTCCCTCGCGGCTTTCTCTTGAGTCAACGACTTTATCTTCTATGTGACCACAGAATGGACATTTCATGGAAACTATAACCGAATCGCTAACCTTAAAACTAAAATCTATGGAAAAATCTGCATGCACCGAGTCAAAAGACTCTAGAACATTAGAAGATAACCGTGCACAACCCTATCTGAAACATACTTTCAAGTCAAGTTACTAGCCATCCTAACCTTTTCTTTTTCAATACTTAAGAAAACTATTTATAAATAATTTATAATCAACTACATTACGTAGACAATAACCATGAATTCTCTATATCTTGGCATCTAAATGGAAATTTAAGGGACTCCTAAAAAAATGTTAATTCCAT
Source organism: uncultured Acidobacteriota bacterium (assembly GCA_964462735.1). Taxonomy (GTDB): domain Bacteria; phylum Acidobacteriota; class Terriglobia; order Versatilivoradales; family Versatilivoraceae; genus JAKUNG01. The sequence continues at coordinate 23,937 of CAYWYX010000010.1, forward strand.
GAAATAAGAAACTTTATCGTTATACTTTAGTTTCTTCTAGTAGTATTAATTTATTAGTGAACTGATACTTCCACTTAATAAAGGCAACCCTTTTAAATGAACGAATCAGAAGCTATTAAAGGATGTATCTCTGGAAATTCAAAAGCCTTCGAAATACTTTATAACATGCATAAGCAAAAAGTTTACTCCTTATGCCTAAGAATGGTTCGTAACCCTGAGGAAGCAGAGGACTTAACCCAAGAATCTTTCATGCAACTATTTCGAAAGATTAATACGTTTAGAGGAGATTCCGAATTTTCAACATGGTTACATCGTCTGACAGTAAACATTGTTTTAATGCGAATTAGGAAAAAGCGACCTAATCAGGTTTCAATAGATGAAGAACCAGAAAGTGATGGATTATTTCCGAAAAAAGAATTCGGATCAGATGATATCCAGTTGATAGGCGCAGTAGATCGGCTAACTCTAGAAAAAGCGATTTCAGCTCTTCCAGAAGGTTACAGAACAATTTTTATTTTGCATGATGTAGAGGGTTATGAACATCATGAAATTGCTGAACTCGTTGGATGCTCTATTGGCAATTCAAAGTCACAACTCTTTAAAGCTCGACTTCGATTGAGACTGTATTTAATCAATAAAAATAAACTAAACAAATAGGCAACTCCTGTACCCTTACAGGCATCTAAAAGTATATATAGTCAGGTTAATTCAGCCACAGAATACTCTTTAGCCTGCCAAATTGTTATAAAATGAAAAAGTGCATCGACATTCAAGAAAATTGTTCTCAGTGGATTGACAGCGATTTAGATTTCATGCAGATCGACGAGTTGAAAAGCCACTTGGATACATGTGCAGCTTGTTCAGCTTTTTCTAACGAATTAAAAACAATAAAACAGAGTGCTCAATTATTGAAACCCATTAACCCACCAGAAAGGGTTTGGACTAATCTGCGTTCACAATTATCTGCTGAGGGCTTTGTTTACTCTAAACCTAGGAGAACGCTTTTCGAAAGGATTCTGTCAAACCCTTTCTTTTCTTCGAAGCTAGTCTGGAACAATGCTATCATCGCATTATTCATATTAGTTGGTTCTTTGGTAGTGTATGACTATGTAGAAGACCCATTGGTAACTATTAATCCAACAATTGTTCACTCTCATGAAGAGGACCTTTTAGAGGAACTACGACAAGCTGAATCACACTATAGGATGGCAATAGAAAAACTAAATGTTGTTGCAAAAAATAAGTTAGAAACTTTAGACCCTGTTTTGGCAAAGATTTTTACTGACAACTTAGTAACCATGGATTCAATTCTTAATGAATGTAAACAGGCTCTTAAAAATGATCCTCAAAATTCTTTAGTCCACCATTATTTGCTAGCTACATACAAAAACAAAGTAGATCTTATGCAGACTCTACT
>CAYWYX010000010.1:25453-27125 GCA_964462735.1 uncultured Acidobacteriota bacterium
AATTCATCATTTTCAAAAGTCCTCTTTTCTATGGTAGTTTTAATATTCTTTTCCGCATTTGTTAATGCAAAAAATCGGGAAGAACAACAATTTAAAGTAGAAAAAGTACCAACAATAACCCTAATCAATTATTCTGGTTCAATTTCTGCTCAAGGTTGGGCTAACTCCTCTGTCAAACTAATTTCTATTCGTTATTCTGAAAACGTTGGGGTCGATGTTGAAGCCAGCTCTAATCGAGTTGATATAGCGACTTACGTATTGGATAAGATGGTAAGTTCAGAAAAAACTTTGGTTGACTATGAACTATACATACCAGAAAACTCAAATTTACACATCCGATCCAATATTGGTAATGTTTTTATAAGTAACGTTAGAGGACAGGTTACTGTAAATGTGGTAGATGGTGCCGTAAAAGCGACGAAGATTGATGGCTATCTTAACGCTCATTCTTTGGGTGAAAAAGCTATTGAAGTTTCCCGATCTAAAGGAACTATCCAGGCCACTACAGTGAGGGCTAATATAATCTTTGAACAATTACAGAGTGATAACGTTAAAGCAAGCTCGACACTTGGTAATATTATTTATCGAGGTGATTTTATTGATGGTGGTTCTTACAATCTTTCCAGCACTGATGGAAGAATCTCTGTGATTTGTACAAAAACTGCTTCTGTAGAATGGGATGCACGCACTGTAAAGGGTAGTATTAATTCAAATTTATCCATCCGGTCTAAGCGACATAGACCCTTATTCAATAACTTTCAATCTCTTCTCGGAACCTCAAATAAAGGACAAGCTACAGTTCATCTCTCCACGTTCAGTGGAAAAATTCAAATTAAGCATCAGATTCCTGAATGGTAGGGTAGTCTGCAAAATTTAGTTGAGTTTCCCAAATATTAAGCTAAGTCCAAAATTACTAGGCCTTTTAAAAGATGCTTCTAACTCGTATATTTCTAGTTGGTTTTATGGGTGCCGGCAAATCAACAGTCGGTGCATGCCTTGCAAAGAAGCTGGACTGGCCTTTCATAGATCTAGATAAAGAAATTGAAAAATCTTCTGGTGACTCTATTCACCAAATTTTTAAATCTAGAGGCGAACCATTTTTTCGACAACTGGAAACAGAAGCCTTAAAAAATGTAGATCGTTTTCCAAACTGTGTGGTTGCACTAGGAGGAGGAACTTTTATTGAAGAAACAAACCGTTATCTTATTAAACAATTAGGGTTTTCTGTCTTTCTTAACCTACCTCTAGAAACAGTTTTACAGAGATGTCCTATAGATAATAACCGACCTTTATTTCAAAACAGAAGCTCTGTCAAAAACCTATATTTCAAAAGATTACCTATATATGGTAAAACGGACTTAGAGATAGATGCTTCTTTATCCCCTGATGAAATAGCGGATAACATTTTGTCAAAAGGCTATTTCTGATTATTAAATAGAATTTGATCCTAACCATGAAAATAATAATAAATTCTTTATACAAACTCTTTTTAATTTCATTATTTTTTAGCATTTCTATCAATATTTCAGTTCATTGTCAGGATTCAAACCAGTCCGTTACAGAAGATCCTGCTGAAGATCCTCCTGACATCACATATTCCGGTAATGAACATGGACAATTCAATATTCTGTTCTATGGAGAAAAAATTGGTTGTGAAAAATTTTCTATTAGA
>CAYWYX010000010.1:27225-40615 GCA_964462735.1 uncultured Acidobacteriota bacterium
GGATTGAATTAAAGAAAGATGTGATGATTTTAGATGACAATGTCTTTCACCATTATTTGATATTGGCAAAACGTTACAATTTTTCTGAGGGTGGCATACAAAAATTTCTGGGTTTCGTTCCTCAACAGTTTATAGCTGGAGGTATTAGCATTTCTGATCAGGGGATAGAGGATATAGAGATAAACAATGAAAATCATGATTTACAACATTTATTGGTCAACGTAGGGGATCTCGAGGTTAATCTTTGGATAGACTTGAATCACAGACTAAAAAAATTATCTATTCCTAAAGAAGAAATTGAAGTTATTCGAAATTAAATTATATTTTCTAAAATGTTTAATAAAATAAACATAATAGTTATTCATTGGTTACAGATTGCATTGCCTTTGACATGTGGGATTGGTCTAAGTCAACCTAATCCAGAAGTAACTCCAGTGAGTGGTGAAAAGGCTTATGCCCATGTTCAACGACTAGTCAGCTTCGGACCGCGTCCTCCCGCCTCTCCTGGAATAAAAAAATCTCAGAAATATCTCACAAAAACTCTTAAAAATCTTCAACTAAATGTCGAGCACCAAAACTTCTTAGCCTCAACTCCCAATGGCAATATTCCCATGAAGAACATCATTGCACGATCAAAAAAGGGGATAACAGACGATGTGATAATTCTTTCAACACACTACGACACTCTCCCTATGGAATCAGACCTTTTCTTGGGTGCTAATGATGGTGGATCAAGTTCTGGACTTTTATTAGAATTAGCCCGGGTTCTTTCAAAACGGCAATGGAACTTTTCTATCTGGTTTGTATTTTTTGATGGAGAAGAAGCTCAAAAAATCTGGAGCTCGAAGGATAGCCTTTATGGGAGCAGGTATTTTGTGGAACGTCTTAAATCTCGGAGACAAGTTAGCCTAATCAAGGCAATGATTCTAATTGACATGATTGGAGACAAAAACCTAATTCTGGAAAGAGATAGATCATCAACTACCTGGCTAATGGACTTAGTTTGGGACTCTGCTGAGGAACTTGGCTATTCTAAACATCTGGCTGTTGCACCAAAGACTATAATTGATGACCACATTCCATTTCTCAAAGCTGGAATTCCTGCTGTAAACCTTATTGATTATGAATTCGGAAAAAATAACCGTTACTGGCATACTCCCCAAGACACCATAGACAAAATTAGTGTAAAAAGTCTATTACTCGTTGGGGAAATTGTCGTTCGGACAATTGAAAAAATTGCTCTAAAAAATTGAATTTTCTACAGCACATGATTTTCAGTTAGTGTACTTTCACTACAGATAAATACTGAAATGCTATTTGAGAAATTCTAGAAATTCATTTCGTGTCTTGCTATCCGTCTTAAAACGACCCAACATGCAGCTTGTAACTGTTTGGCTATTCTGTTTTTGAACTCCTCTCATCATCATACAAAGATGATGAGCTTCCATTACAACACCGACGCCTTTGGGCTCAAGGTACTTCTCAATTGCTGATGCAATTTCTGTGGTAAGTCGCTCTTGCACCTGTAAACGTCGACTAAAAACATCAATAAGGCGTGGTATTTTACTTAAACCAATGATTCTTTTGTCTGGTAAATAGGCTACATTACATTTTCCATAAAATGGTAGAAGATGATGTTCACAAAGGCTATACACTTCAATATCTTTCACAATAACCATTTCATCATATTCCGCTTCAAAAATAGCATCGTTGATGATCTCTTCAAGATTTATATGGTAGCCAGTTGTTAGAAATTGCAGACTGTCCGCTACTCTTTGAGGGGTCATCTTCAGCCCAGGTCGCCCTATGTCTTCATCGAGCTCTACAAGGATTTGGCGAACATGTTTAGACACAGCTTTATTAAATTGTAAAGATTTCTCATACATATGTAACGCTACCTAGTCTAGCAATAGATATTAGAGTTAAATTTTAGTTAATTTCATTTCCCCAAAGTTCTAAGTTTCTCTTAAGACTCGACATGAACCCATCTGCAATGCTCCCGTCAATTAAACGGTGATCAAAAGTGAGTGATAAATAGGCCATAGACCGTATTGCAATTGCATCATTAATTACAACTGGACGCTTATTAATAGCCCCAACACAAAGAATAGCCACCTGTGGTTGATTTATGATTGGAGTTCCAAATAAGCTTCCAAAAATACCTGGGTTTGTAATGGTAAAAGTTCCCCCTTGAACCTCTTGAGGATTTAGTTTTTTTTCTCTAGCACGATTTGCAATGTCAGCAGTACTCCTAGCTAGCTCTATTAAGGATTTCTGGTTGGCATGAAAAATAACTGGGACAATGAGTCCTTCTGTCAAAGCTACTGCCAAACCAATATTTATATCCTTTTTATATATTATGTCATTTCCTTTAATAGAAGCATTCATCACTGGGTATTCAATTAGTGTATTTGCAACGGCCTTTACGAAAAATGGAGTAAAAGATAATTTGATTCCCTCACGGTGATGAAATTCATCAGCTTCTTTTATCTTAATCTTTACAACGGATGTCATATCAACTTCGAAGACAGTTGTAACATGGGCAGCGGTACCTTTACTGCCAACCATGTGCTCAGCAATATTCAAACGCATAGCTGACATTGGTACAATCTTATCTTCACTTAAAACTCTTGTTGGGATCTCCATCTTTTGTTGAGCTTGCTGAACAAGGGGTCGGGTAATTTGTGCTATATTTTCTCTCTCTGATAAATAGTTCATTATATCAGCCTTTGTTATACGGCCTCCTAAACCAGATCCCTCAACCTCGTTGAGGGCAATACCTTCTTCTTTAGCTAGTCTTTTTACTAAGGGTGAAGAACGCGGGTTTTTAGTTCCCTGATCCCCAGAACTTTTCAAACCAATTGTAATGTCCTCTTTAGTACTCTGAGGTTTTTTTTCTTCAAGTTTTATTTGTTGTGGTTCACCTTCATCTATTACAGCAACAACTGTGTTAATTTCTACCGTATCACCCTCCTGAAATCTAATCTCCCTCAAAATTCCAGATGCAGGAGCCGGAATTTCTGAGTCAACTTTATCAGTTGAAATTTCGAATAGTGGTTCATCTCGTTTTACCTTCTCTCCAGGAACTTTTAACCATTTTGTTATAGTTCCCTCAAAGATACTTTCCCCCATTTGGGGCATAATGACATCAGATGACATATAGTTTCTCCAGAAAAAATCAGTAAGCTGCTAAATGTCTAGCAACTCGGATAATGTCAGAAGTTTTTGGCAAAAAGAATTTCTCTAAGGGAGGACTAAACGGAACTGGCGTATCAGGAGCTGTGATTCTCATTAAAGGTCCATCTAGATACTCAAAAGCTTCTTCAGCAATGATTGCAGCTAATTCTCCAGCAAAACCACCAGTTCGAACATCTTCATGGAGAAGAATAACCTTATTGGTCTTTTTAACTGATTGCAACACTTTTTCCTTGTCTAGAGGCACCAAGGTTCTCAAATCTACAACTTCAAGATCAATACCGTCCTGTGCTAACACTTCAGCAGCCTCTAAAGCATTGTGTACCATAGCCCCATACGTAATAACTGAAATGTCTTTACCTGACCTTTTAATATCAGCTGATCCAATAGGAACGAGGTACTCTTTTGTTGGTAACTCTTCTTTTATACGTCGGTAGAGGAACTTGTGTTCAAAGTAAAGCACCGGATCTTCATCACGAATAGCTGATTTTATCAGACCCTTTGCATCATAAGCTGTAGAGGGTGCCACTATCTTTAACCCTGGCGTATGAACAAAATACATCTCAGGATTCTGTGAGTGAAAAGGACCTCCATGAATGCCTCCTCCTGAAGGACCACGAATTACTAAAGGGACCCCTGCACCCCAACGATATCGGCACTTAGCTGCAAAATTGGTAATTTGGTCAAAAGCACATGAAATAAAATCAGCAAACTGCATTTCTGCAACTGGTTTCATTCCCATTAACGCTGCTCCAATTGCAGCGCCAACAATAGCAGACTCTGAAAGTGGGGTATCGACCACTCGTTGTTCTCCAAATTCACTTAGGAATCCTTCAGTTACCTTAAACGCACCTCCATAGACTCCAACATCTTCTCCTAGAACAAACACATTTTGGTCTCGTAACATTTCTTCCCGCAATCCATCACGAATAGCCTCGACGTAAGTTACAGTAGACACACTTTACCTCCACCGATTCGAAGAAAAGAAAGATTCAGCAAAAGAGAGCGGTGCTTCAGCAGATCGATCTGAAAATACACCAAGAAGTGTTTCCTCTGGATCTGGGAAGGGATCATTTTCTGCAAGATTTACTGCTTCATCTACCTCTTGAGTAATGCGCGTGTCCATCTGCTGAACCTTTTTTTTTGTGACGAATTTATCCCCAATTAAAGAAGTTTCTAATCTTAAAATAGGATCTTTCTTTTCCCATTCCTGAAAAAGCGCTTTCGAAACATATCTAGCATCGTCATGGGCTGCATGACCTGACATTCGAAAGGTTTTACACTCAATTAAACTAGGCCCTCCACCATTACGTGCTAATTTTATTGCTTCACGAGTAGCTTCATAAACAGCCATCACATCATTCCCATCTACAGATATTCCTGGCATGTTATAGGCTTTAGCCCTAATGGATACGTCCCTAATGGGCATCTGTTTTTCTAGAGGAGTTGAATAAGCATACTGATTGTTATTGCAAATAAAGATGACCGGTACTTTTCGGACAGCAGCCAAGTTCAACCCTTCGTGCCAATCCCCGCGACTAGTAGCTCCATCACCAAAGTAACACAAAACTACATTGCGCTGTCGTCTCATCTTATATGCTATGGCAATTCCTGTTGCAACTGGAACAGTGTCAGCTAACATACTTATAAAAGCGATGATATTATGACGTAAATCGCCCATGTGCATGTTGGCATCCTTGCCACCTGTTACACCTGTCTTACGACCCATATACTGAGCTAGGATTTTCCTTACCGTCAAACCACGAATTATATAAGCACCCATATCACGGTGGGAAGGACAGATACAATCTTTTTCCTCAAGCTGAATTGACGAAGCCACTGATATTGCTTCCTGGCCGCGTCCGGTATAGACTCCACCTACAATTTTTCCTTGACGAAATAGTTTGCATTCTATTCGAGTCTCAACTTCTCTAGCCAACTTCATGTAATAAAGTATGTCGAGAAGGGTTTGTTGTTCAAGTTGCATACTATTCATTCTTCTGTGAAGTAATTTTACAACATATATTTATTGCAAGGCCATTTCTAATACAATGAAATTATCATTTGGCTGCATACAAGGATTCCACTGTATCCCATTCACCAAGCCATCGATCCCTCTTGAAATTATCAGTAAAGTGGAAGGAAAGGGAATCTTTAACTTCTTTAATCTTCAGGGATTTACCTAGAATTTTATCCATAGATGTCACTCCCCTAGAAAACAAACCACAGGGGACAATAAAATTAAAATACTTTAAGTCAGTATTGACATTAAGAGCCAAACCATGCGATGTAACCCACTGACTAGTCTTAATCCCTATAGCAGCGATCTTAAAACCTTTGACCCAAACTCCAGTCATACCTGGTTCTCGCTCTCCTTCAATACCAAAATCAAATAATGTCTCAATAATTACCTTCTCAAGAGTACGAAGGTATAGTCCAACATCTTTATACCAAGTCTTTAGGTCAAGAATAGGATATGTAACCAATTGCCCCGGTCCATGGTAGGTAATATCTCCACCCCTACCAGTTTGATAAACACTTATCCCTAATCTTTTCAACTCAGAAGAACTAACTAACAGATGTTCTTTTTTCCCTACTTGTCCCAAGGTAAAAATGTGGGGATACTCAAAAAATAGAAGACAATCGGGAAAAACATTCTCTTTTCTGCTTAAAACAATTTTGGTTTGTATTTCAAGGCTTTCATCATAATCACGTCTCCCCATGTCCAGTTCCAAACAAAGATGTCTTATTCCTAGTTCGGATTCAGCTACCGACAAAAAATTATGGGAACCTGTGACCTGACTTAACACCTTTGAAAGACCTAACCCCAAGGGATTTAGCATAAATGATTTCGGCAAACACTCCATTTTAACTGAGAAGTGTCTCAAATGAAAGATTATACAAATTAATTGGAGATGTCTTAAGACAAGAAATATCTTTAAAAGGGAAGTTGTAGCCCAATCCCCCTTTTTTTTGCAACACGATAAATCATTATAGCTGTAGCCATATCGTCAAGGGCAATACCTAGATTAATACAGAACGTTCGTTCGTGGTCATTTTCTCGACCTGGTTTACGTCCTACTGAAATATCTCCAAGATCAGCATAAGCTTTTGGAGTCTCCTTAAAATAACCCTCTTTTCGATAATATTCCATTTGATCTATATCATCAGTAGCTATTTTATCTACCTCAAACAAAGCTGGACCTTGCCAATAAGAATCAAAATCGACTGCACTAGCAAAAGCTCCTTGAGGAAGCCATCCAGATTCAATGACTGGCTTTGGTTTCCTCAAAATTGGACCACTAGTAACAACTATATCTGAAATCATGCATTCTCTGGGGTGATCAACTATCTCAATTTCTATTCCAAGAGTTTGTTCCATATTTTGTGCAAATGATTTTGCAACTTCTGGGTAGAGATCATACGCTCTTACCTTTTTAACCTTGAATACACTAGCTAAAGCTTCCAAGTTACTTCTACCTTGAACACCACAGGCAACAATCCCTACAGTCGAACTATTTACCCGTGCTAACTTTTTAGCTGCAACAGCCGTAGCTGCACCAGTTCTTTTAGCTGTGATCCAAGTAGCATCCATAACTGCCAAAGGAAACCCTGTTCTAGGATCATTGAGTATAAGAAGACCCGTAATATACGGAAGGCCTTTAGCCTGGTTAGATGGATATCCTGAAATCCACTTCATACCTGCAGCTCTCAGACTGGGTATATACGCGGGCATGGCATGAATAAAAGAATCTTTTTCGGTATGGATTCCAGGCTTAGGAGGCATCTCTACCTTATCATTACCTTTATCAACAAACATAGCTTCTAAGGCATCTATAATCTTTATCATAGGAAGATTGATATCTTCGATATCTTGTCGGGACAGATAAAGTAAGCTTTCCTGACTCACAGTAACCCCTTTATTTGTTAGAAATTAGATTAACTTGAAGAATAACTATTTTAAAAGGTAAACTACCATGGCTTTAGGACAAGGTCTATGCTTAGATTGTATTGTTAAAATCAAGCTAAAAAATTGATACATGATGAACCCTTTAGGACTAATGACACCATAGGGAAAGAAGAAAAATGGAATCATTACTTTCCACAAAACTTTATAACAAAAACATTGGTCACCAGCTAACACAACCAGAATACCTTCATAGGTGAGAGTGGAATTGAGAACATATTATCTATTCTGAATGATGGACATGACTTTCTTATAGTTAATTGGGTTACTCCAGACAAACAATCTAACAGAAAGACCCAGAATTTCTTCCACAAATTTTAATTTTGTAATTATGACTGCATTGACCTTTTTTTGTTCTCGATTCACAATGAGAGCTAAAGGTCCTCCATGAAATATCTTAAACAGATCAACAAGAAAAAGCTATTAAGTCAGCTACTTCTTCTGTTCTTACAACTGACCATACTGGCAGTACCTGCAATAAGTCAGATTGTTATAAGTGGTACAGTTCTTGACCAAGCAAAGAAAAGTCCTTTAAAAGATACTGAAATCTTAATTACGGGCATAGATAACCCAAGTATATCTGTAAAAGGACAATCAAATGAACAAGGATCATTTGCCTTTAACCTTAATCAGCCTGGGAAATACCTTCTCAAAGCCAGTCGTTCTGGTTTTCATGAAATTAAGAGTAAACCCATTGACTTAATTACAGGCATAAATATTATTAGAATTGAATTAATTGCTTTTAATGATTCTACAACCACAATTGATGTCTATCCTGAAGATAATCTTTCAATCGAACAAATTTCCATGTCTCAAGCTTTATTGAATGAAGAGCTTGACTCTATTCCCTTGAGTCAGTCTTCTAAACTGCGCATCAAAGGAATGGCTGCAGTCCTACCTGGAGTTCTAAGAGATATAAACGGGGATGTTCACTTTCATGGAAGTTCGGCTGAAGAAGTTAACTGGACATTGGACGGATTTACTCTTTCGGATCCCTCTTCAGGAAAACTCGAGATGGGTCTTGGTGTGGAGTCAGTAAAATCATTAGATTTATTTTCAGGACGTTATTCCTCAGAGTTTGGCAAAGGTAGTGGGGGTACAATGTTTATCCAAACTCGCATGGGAGATGAGCAACTCAAACAACAATTTACCAATTTTTTTCCAGGAATTGAGTTTACACGAGGACCAAGACTTAGTGATTGGCGACCCCGTCATAGCTTTTCTGGACCAATCATAAAAAATCGCATGTGGTTCTTTAATAGTCTTGATTTGCTTTACAAAGAAGATTTAATTCCTGAATTACCAATAGGGCAAGATCGACATGTCTCTTGGGCTGTCAATAACAGTCTCCGTATACAAACTAAACTAACACCAAGAAATACCTTATTCACAGGTTTTGTCACCGATTACCTAAATGCCCCAAAATCAAATCTTTCCCCCCTAAATCCACTAGAAACTACCCTAGATAAGAGAGCACGAAGATATTTTTTTAATGTAAAAGATCAGATTGTTCTTTCTCCTGATAGTATTTTCGAGTTTGGATATGCCGCTTATCGATCAATTAATCGAAAGGTTCCCCAAGGAAAATCGCCATATCAGTTAACTCCATTTGGAAGATCTGGGAACTTTCCTATTGATTCTCTTTACAAAGGAAATCGAGATCAATGGCAGTCAAACTTATTTCTTCCACCAAAAAATTTGTTAGGTCAACATCAACTTAAAATTGGCCTTAACCTCAACTATTCTAGATATTTTCAAGAAATTAATCGTACAAAAATCAACTACTATCGCACAGATGGCAGTCAAGCAAGCCAATTTTCCTTCGGAGGTAATGGTACATTTAAAGAATCAAATCTAGAGACAGGAGCTTACCTTCAAGACCGGTGGGCGATTCAGCCTCAACTAATTGTTGAAGCTGGCATCCGTTGGGACAGAGATCAAATAGTATCTCGAGGAATTGTAACACCTCGATTTAGTTTTGCCTATATGCCTACCATTTTTGAAAACACCAAATTCTCTGCTGGATTTGGTTTAATTCCTGGCACTACCTATTTTCGACTATTTACAAGACATTTAGATCAACACTCAATTTTTACTAATTTTGCTAAGGATGGAATTACAAAAGTAGGATTACCTCAAGTTACTTTCTTTACCTTGGATAAAGGATTACTTACAATTCCCAGAACCCAAAACCTTAGCTTAGGTGTGGAACAGAACTTTTCTAAAGATATCAACCTTAATATTAATTACCTAAGGAAAAGAATGGACAATGGTTATTCCTATGTTCCTATTTCAACTAGTTTGCTTAAGAATTCTCAGTTCCCTCACCACAGTCAGGCTACAATTTATCAATTGAATAACTTCAAAAAAGAGAATTATGACTCTATTGAGTTTTCACTCAGTAAAGTTTTATTTGGTAACCACAGATGGTTTGCCAGTTATACCTATTCTAAAACTTATTCTAATTTCGCTCTGAATTTTGACACAGATCAGCCCATGCTCTTCTCTAATACTGCAGGAAGACTTGCCTGGGACACTCCTCATCGATTCATGTCTTGGGGTTCATTTCCAATCGGAGAAAAAACTTCTATCGTCTATTTTACTGAATGGCGAGATGGATTTCCTTTCAGCACCTATAACGATGACGGCCGACAAGTAGGTCAGATAAATTCCTGGCGACTTCCTCGTCACTTCAATTTCAATGTTCATATCCAAAGAAAGTTTGTTTTTATGGGAAATCATTGGTCACTTAGACCTGGTATTGACAACATTACCAACCGCCCGAACTATAGCCTGGTTAACAATAATTTATCTTCTCCTGAATTTTTCAACCTTTTTGGTCGACAGCCTCGAAAATTTGTAATCCGTCTTCGCTGGATTGGAAAATCTATAAACTAAAAACTGCTGTAAGTAAGTCTAGTGTTAATAACAAAAAAACCATTTCAAGGTTTACAAAAGAAGCTGAATAGCTTTTAAAATAGACACTTCACTAGCACTTTTAACTAAATAAAATTGCTTGAAAATGTGAGTAAAAACATCAAGTATCTAAAAACATAATTTAACTGTCAGGACAGTCGCCCATAAGCAGCATACCTTTCTATTAATTCGTGACTCTCTACTAATTTTACACCAGAATTTTCCATATCCCTGAGTGCCATCACAATATCCCCTGCACTCAAATTAACACCTCTGCAGGCATCTGTAACAACAAAAGTGTCAAATCCTAAATGGATTGCATCAAGAGCAGTGTGCTTGACACAATAGTCAGTTGCCAAACCTACAATATAAACCGTCCTAATCATTTTACTGTCTAAATAATTCCCTAAACCAGTAGCCCTTCGATGCCCGTTATCATAAAAGCCACTATAGCTATCGATACTTCGATTTGTTCCCTTCAAAAAAACTCTTGACCAACAATTTTGTTGCAATTCAGAAACAAAATCTGCACCAAAGGTTTCTTGAACACAGTGAGATGGCCACAAAATCTGATCTAAGCCTTCAATTTGAATAATGTCTCCCGGTTGTTTGTTAGGATAACTAGAGGCAAAGCTTGAATGCATCTTTGGATGCCAATCTTTGGTCGCAATAATGAAATCGAATAGTTCTTGCAAATGATTGACTAGAGGCACAATCTCATCCCCATACGGAACACCTAAAGCTCCACCCGGCATGAAATCATTCTGAATATCAACCAAAATTAAGGCATACATATACAGACTCTTAATTCAAAACTATCCTCAGTCAAGTCTCTTCAAAAAGTTTTTTCTCAGTTTATGAAGTTTGAAGTCCAGATTTACGGGATAGTGGTCAGGATTTACCAAATTTTTAACTTCAGGGTGGAATTTTGATAGTTGCTGTTGGGCTCGATTCCGAATCTCTTCAATTTTCACATTTTGGTAAATAGGTTGTCCCTTTCTTAGCACTGGGACTAATAAATCTTGGGCTAGAGCTCCTAAGGGTGGTTTAGTTTTCAAACCAGTAGTACCTGAACCAATATCAACCTGCTCTTCAGAAGGCCCTAGAATTAAATCATAAATAAGATCCCCTACAAAATTACCAGTCTTTTCAAATCTTCTTACCTCAAGAATACCTGGGATTGATGTTTTTACACTCTCCTCAGACACCTTTAATTTATGCTTCCAACTACCTGAAAAATCACGAATAGCTGTCAACTTATAAACTCCCCCTAAGGCAGATTGTCCATCTCCTGTTACCAACTTAGTACCTACTCCCCACAACCCTATGGGAACTTGCTTTTCCTTGAGTGAGTTAATTAAGTGTTCATCCAAATTATTACTCGCAATTATAAGAGTTTCTACAAAACCAGCATCATCTAGAATCTCCCTGGCACTGTAACTTAGATCGGATAAATCTCCTGAATCTAATCTGATTCCAAGAAGTTTGTAACCCTTTTTCTGCAGTGAGCGACCAACTCGTACAGCATTGTGTACTCCTTCTAAAGTATCGAAAGTATCAACTAAAAATACACAGTTATTAGGTAGAGCTCTGGCATAAGCCTCAAAAGAATCAATCTCAGTTTCAAAAGCCATTACCCAACTATGAGCATGTGTGCCACTAACTGGAATTCCATAAATTTTTCCCGCCAGAACATTGGAAGTAGCTGAACAACCACCTATGTATGCTGCTCGACTGGCAGTTAGACCTCCATTAATACCTTGCGCTCTTCTTAGACCAAATTCTAAAACAGGATCTCCTTTAGCTGCCAAGCAAATTCGGGCAGACTTAGTAGCAATCAGTGATTGAAAATTTATAATGTTTAAAAGAGCGGTCTCCAGTAGTTGGCATTGGATAATTGGACCTTGCACCCTTAATAACGGTTCATATGGGAAAACTACGCTACCTTCTGGAATAGCATCAATGTCACAAACTAATCTTAATTTCCGAAGATAAATTAGAAACTCTTCATCAAAGAGGGGAGATCCATCACTTCCATTCAGGGTTCGTAAGTAATCAATTTCTTCATTTTCAAAATGATAGTGATTCACAAACTCTAAAACATCCGATAATCCACAGGTTAAAGAGAAACCACCCCTAAAAGGATGTTCTCTAAAAAACAAACTGAAAGTAGCTTCCATTTCATGCTTGCCACTCTTCCAGTATCCATAAGCCATCGTTAATTGATACAAATCGGTGAAAAGTGGTGAATGCCTGCGGCAAATTAAATAATCACGGCTCAAGGTAAAATTAACCCTCATCCATTATTTGTTGATCTTCAATGTTTTTCCTTCCATAACTATCCAATAGATGAAAAGACCTGAAATTCAATGGTGATTTTAAAACCATTTAATGTTCTTATAGTAAAATTTTTAACAAATATTTAGTCATAAAAAGATTAATAAGAAGAAAGACGAGGTATTTCATTGTAGAAAATACCTTTCTTTGCCCAAAATTATATTCAATTATTTGTTTTCTTCTGGTCTGAAAGCTAAATCTATTAGTTTCTCAAAAGTTACTGAACATTAAGGAAAAATCTGATGATCCCTAACACTAGACACCTCTATAAAAAAGAAACTGGAAGGCAATTAGTGTCTTTGCATCTATTATTTTTCCACTACGTATCAAAGCGAATACTTCGCCAAAAGAACAACGACATATCGTAATTTCCTCTTCTTCATCCAAACTCCCTGCCTGACATCGATTCAGATCCTTAGCTAAATAGAGATGAAGTTTTTCACTGCAAAATCCAGGAGTAGTATAGAACTCTGTTAATTTTTCTAGTGAACCTGCTCGAAATCCCACTTCTTCTTGAAGTTCTCTAGCGGCAGAAAATTCTGGGGATTCACCTCGGTCAATTTTACCGGCAGGAATTTCTAGCAAAGATTTCTGGATTGGATAACGAAACTGTTTGACTAAAAGAACCTGTTCATTAGGCAATAATGGGAGAATCCCAACTCCACCAGGGTGATGCACTACTTCTCTGACTACTTCTAATCCACTGCTAGTTTTAATTTGATCTACTGTCAATTGGATTATTTTCCCATCATAAATCTCTTCTTGGTGTTTTAACTGAAAGTATTTGCTCAATGGAACCTCCGATAAAAACATGTTTTACAATCAGAAGACTTTCATAAGAATTCCTCAAATAAAAACCCAGCAAATTAAAAGTGCTGGGCTTTTCCTACCTCAATTACGGATCAGATAAAGACTCTTAATCCTATTTATTTTTTTCTGATGACATACTTTTCTTGGGGGAATCAGCCTTTTTTG